>CANEVK010000091.1 GCA_947442115.1 Bacteriovoracaceae bacterium
AGATCTCTTAGGTAAAAACATAAAAAGAGATTCGTCATGGAACACAACTCTCGCTCTCAATGGTGGGCACAAAAAGACGGAAAAGATTATATCTCGTAGCTTCGGTCGACGTGGTGTCGAGAATACACCATTTACGAATGAGAAGTTTGAGGAAATAATTTCTCAGTACGAATCCAAAATCCAATCTGGTGAAATCAAAAAAGGAGATCAACTTCTTGTTCATATCACTAGCCATGGGGGGATGCGGGGTATGCGCTCAAATACTGAGGTCTCTCACAGTATAGCCACATCAGGATCTGGGGTTGAAAATTTAGATAATTTGGGTGGATCAACAACTGTTTCTTTAGACAGACTTCAGAGCTTAATCAATCTAGCAAACTCAAAAGGGATTAAACTTGGAATATTAGATTTCAGTTGCCATTCGGGAAATACCTTAAATCTACAAAATCCAAATACATGTATCATATCTGCATCTGGTCCAATGCATTATAGCTATGGTAGCTTTCCAGAAAGGTTTGTAGAAAATATGGAGGCAGGAAGAAGTCTCGAAGATGTTTTCTTAAGGGCGTTTGCCAATCGAGATGAGACGTCTTTTCCGATGATTTCTACTCCAGCGGGAAATAGCATTCAAGCTGAGCTCTATCAACTCATCACTCCATACCTCTATAATCATGATATTTATTCCGATAAACTCCAAACTTACCTCCAGAATCAAGTGCTCGAAAACCAATGCCATGGGAATGATCATAATCTAGATAGAATCCATGAGCTTATAAAACAAATAGAAGCTCAAACGGACTTCATGAATAGACGAAGATCCCAAGGTCTCCATAGGCTAAGGGAAGCAATTGATAAGTATCATGCTTTACAGGAGCAAATGCGGAAAGACCTTATGTCGATTCAGGAGCAAATAAGAAAAGACCCGGCCTCCACAAACATTTCCGACCTTCAAGAGAAATTCGATTGGTGCACGGAGATTCAGAATTCTGATGGGACAAAGGAAATGATTTGCACCCCAGACAAGTGGACCAAGCAGGATGTACTTACAATCGATTTCAATTCAGAGATAGCTCGTCTGAAGGACCGTAAGGCAAACGCTACAAATGATTGGGATCAGAAATGGCTTACGGCCATGATTTCAAACTATGAAAAGCTAAAAAGATTTCAAGAGATTTTGTTAAAAAAACCGCTTCTTGCTAAGTTTCAGGACTACTTTGAAAACTTCAAAAGCTTGCAATATAAATCTTGGAGTATGGCCTTTAAAGTTTCAAAAGAACTTCAAAGAATATATCCTACCTTATATCAAGAAAGATCAACTCAATCCGAAGCGCCCAACCCTTGTAAGGACTTTATCCTATGAAAATTATAATCTGGTTGGCGCTCCTTATTTTAGATGTTGCTCATGCAAGAGAAAATTGCAGCGTGCTTGAGTTGGAGGGATGGGTAAGACAAAAGGGGCACGAACTTCATCTCGTTATGGCAGAGAAAACGATGTCAGAAAAAAGTATCCCCTCACACATGGAAGAAGAGGTTAAGCTATCACCTTTTGTGGATCAGTTTGTTATTGTAAAAGCAGAGGTGAATGAAAAAAATATCACAAACATCAAAAAACTCTTGAGGATTATTGATGTTAAGCGTGGTGTGCCTGACCCCTTAAACCAAAATCCCTCAACTGTTTCTAGACTTTTAAAAGAATCAAAATGTTCTCTATGAGTTGATCCGATCAGTCGGAAACGCTTGATATTATGAAATAATTTCGGTGGAGCTGCTGAGTTTTTTTGAAGATTTTTTTGCATCAAGAGACCGAAAGTCATTATTCTAAAAGTCGGGCATTGAATTTCTTCAACACCCGACACATCTGTCTTTTAATAACAGTTTACTTTTACTAATCTTGGGAAAAGGGTTTCTCTCTTTACACATTTAAGCCTTATCTGACTATAGTCCGTACAAATACTTTCCCCGTCTGGATCAGTTACATCTTTCCATCTGACACCAAAAAAGTAATGCTCTTTAACTCGGGCTTTGTCATAACGAAGATCCGCAATATTCCAATCTCCTGGACAAAAGTAAGAATCCTGAAGCTGTCCATTAACGAGCGCATTTTGAATATGATTAACTGTCAGCTTGGTTTCAACTCGAGGTTGGTAACCCACGTTGTAATCAAAACTTCTAAATTGGCAGTACATTCGATAATCTTCCATGTTAAAAACAGGTTGACCCTTACTGCCATAATACTCTTTGTTGATACAATCGCGAACTGTATGTCTGTTATCTACAAGATAAGTGTTGAGCTCCGCTTCAGAATAGCCACTTCCTCCAGTATTGGTAGAAGCAACATAATCAAGATTTTTAAATCTAACATTAATGCTCGCCTGAGCGGTCTGCACTGGACTTCTATAGGTTATGTCGAGGTTGGTTAAAACGCCAGTGATGTCAGTTTCATGTATTAATTGGGCACGGAAAAAGAATGAACAAGTCTGATTTATTTGAATGGCTTGGCCACAATTGTGATTTTCAAGGGAGTAGAAGCTGTTATCAAGATCGCCTAATAATGACTCATCAATGGGAGCTTCCCCAGTATTCGTAAAATAGACAGTAAAGGGGGCGCCTTCATCGACCTCAAAGTGATCCATTCTAATGCTAAAAGAGACTCGTCTTGTTTCAACGCTTTGGCCGCTGCCATTTTGATTTGATCCCGATGTGTCTCTTATGGGATCAGCAAGGGAAGCATTATTTACTGTAGGTGTTGGAGAGGAGCTCGGAGCTGGCGCCGTGACCGTAAATGCTCCTTCATCTGATCTTGTATTCGAAGAGTTCGTTAAAATATCATCCTGATTTATGACCACTTCATCCGAGCTACCATAAACTGGTTTGTTCTCCCCATTAATATTTTTCCCGCAGGATACTATTAAACTTAATAAAATGGTCATTAGAGTTAGTTTCATCAATATGTCTCCTTGGATTTGGCAATGTTGAATTAGCAAAAAAAATGCCACCTTATGCATTGTATTTATGAATACTTGGTACATTCGAAGTAACCAAAAACTAGTTAACTCTCGATCACTGTCTAAATTCTGGACGTATAATTTTTAGACGGTCCCGTAAGATTTACAGGTCCTCTGCTGCCATGTCTCTCAAATCCAAACGCACCTTATTTGGTCCTTCATTCCCAAGTTGACTGTGTACCTAACAGACGTGACAGTTCTTATTTTTTAGTAGTCCTTGATGGAAAAAGAGGATGATTAAGTCTCATGGAAACATATAGGGCGGCATAAACTGACTAACTTAATTGGTTCCATTTTTAATGTCTCAAATTGAGGTAAGTTTAAGATTTCGATGAGCTTTTTTTCCCTTTAAAATAGGTGCATGAATAATGTGATGATCGTTTTTCACATCTTACTGATCCTCTCCTCAATCCTTCTGGGTATGTTCTGGCATAAACATCAAAAAGATTTTAAATCAATTCATTCAGTCCAGTTGATTCAACTCTATCTTTCATTAGTCGTCCTAGAGACGTTATCGTTTGGGGCACAGATTTATAGAAACAATTTTTTTATTTTTTCATTCCTGGCCTGGATTTGGACATTAGTCATATTTGACAGCATCCTTGATAACGTTTCTCATTCAAAAAAGAATGCTTATCAAAATCTTAGTTTTATCATTTTGGGCTTCTTTGTTGGTTTTATTCTCTATTACCAAAAGAGTCCGATTGAAATTTACATGTTACCAGTCGCTCTAAGTTTTTTAGGTGTTGGTCTGAGAATTATTTTTTTAGGCCTGAAGAAAATCAAAAACCTAAATGATCAAGGTGAGAGGTATTTTATAATTTCTTGTTTAGGAATGCTCTTGGCAAAAAGTCTCTGGTTTCTGAATGTTTTCAATACAAATCTATGGGCGATTGATATTGCATTATCCGTTTTATTTGTTTTTGGAATCACTTTGACCGCATTGCTAAGTGAATTTACTTCATTCCAGCTTATGCATAAAAAAGAATTAAATACTGCCATTGAGAAAAGAGATGAGAACTTGCTCGTTCAATCAAAATACTCAGAGCTTGGAATGATGTCAGCTGGGATTGCTCATGAGATTAATAACCCATTAACCATTATCCAGGCAAAAGTTTCTCAAATGTTACGATTTTATAAGGACATTGATCGTCAAAAAGATATCAGAGAAGGACTTGAGCAAATCTTATATACATCAGATAGAATCGGAAGAACGATTCAAGGTGTTCGAGATTTTGTTCATCAAGATGAAAATTTAGTTCTTCAGCAGTTCACTCTAAAGACCCTGATTGATGATGTCATGGCCTTTTGTTTACAACGTTTCAAAAATCATGGAATAAGCATTCGCTTATATGGATTCAATCATTTATTGATGAGAGGGCATAAAATTCAGCTTGAGCAAGTTATTTTAAATCTACTTAATAATGCATTTGATGCGATAGAGTTTCTTCCTGAAAAGTGGATTGAGTTATCTGCCTCTGAAACTGAGCAACTCATCACAATCACAATTAAGGATTCTGGGCACGGCATCCCGAGAGAGATCGCAGATAAAATGATGGATCCATTTTTTACAACAAAGAAAAATGGCAAGGGGACGGGGCTTGGTTTAGTTTTGGCGAGGGGAATAGTTGAAAAACATGGGGGGAATCTCACTTACGTTTATGATTCCCCTCATACGACTTTTAAAATACAGCTTCCTAAATATTACGAATTTCAGCTGCCGGAAATTCCAAAGAAAGACTTAGCGGCCCTTCATTAAATAATTGAAGGGCCCTGAGGGCCTTTCAATTAGAATTTTTATGAGCATCAATGATCATTTGGCAAAGATCCGAGGTCGTGGATTGACGAAGCTTATCAGCATTCACTCGATCAGGAATAATCTCTGGCAACTTTGATGTGATGACTTCAGATAGGACAGGGGTTTTGTTTGCCGTTACTTCATCGACTCTGTCGATGGGAGTAAAGTGAGGCACTGTCTTTAATACTTCTGGATGTTCATTCACAAGATTCAAAATGGTTTTTACAACATCAGAGAATTGATCCAATTCTTTTTTGCCATATGTTTCCGTTGGCTCGAGCATCAGTCCAAACTGTTCAGGGAAAGCAACTGTTGGTGCGTGAAAGCCAAAATCTAAAAATAATTTCCCTATTCTTGCTATCGAGTTTGTTTTTGGAGTTCCAGCAGTTTCGATTCTTTTAAAAGTTTCTGGAGAGAGAGTCAGGATAAATTCATGCATCCTTGGAGCGTGGTCTGCACCCATTGGTAATAATGGATATGAATCTTGCAGTTTGTATTGAAGGTAGCGAGCAGAGAGAACGGCTACTTGACTCATTTTCCTTACACCATCGGCGCCTAAGGCTTTGATGTAGGAATAAGCACGGATTTTGTGAGCGAAGTTTCCAAAGTGACGATGAAATGAACCAACAGATTTTGGTGATTTCACTGTCTCAAATTTTCCATCCTTTTTTATCACTTGTATCCCAGGAAGATAATCCATTAGCCTTGAAGAAACTGCCACAATCGCATCTCCTGGCCCACCACCTCCATGAGGGATAGTCCAAGTTTTATGAAGATTGTTATGAACAGCATCAACGCCCAATTTATTAAGGTCGATGATACCAGCAATAGCATTCATATTGGCGCCATCCATGTAAACAAGTCCACCAACCTCATGAATAAGCTGTGCCATCTCTTTAAAGTTAGATTCAAAAATTCCTGCAGTGTTAGGATTTGTGACCATGACTCCAGCAACACGCTGACCATCTGTTTTAATAAAATTCTTAATTTGATCTAAATTCATTTCTCCATTCGGCAAAGCTTCCACTGTGTAGATGCCATAAATTTTGCCATCTACTGTCTTTGTCTCATAACCGGCCATCGTCGCAGTTGCAGGGTTAGTTCCATGAGCAGATCTAGGAATGATGACGACATTTCTTGTTTCAGCTTCACCACGGTCCCGGTGATAGGCCTGAAATAATTTAAGTCCAACCAGTTCTCCTTGTGCCCCAGCTACTGGTTGAGTCGTGACTCCAGGTAGGCCAGTAATCGCCTTGAACATTTCTTGAATCTCGTAAAGAATTTCAAGTGAGCCTTGTACATCTTCAATGGGAGCTTCTGGATGCACTTGAGTAAATCCTTCAAGCGAAGCTGCATAGTCATTAACATAAGGGTTATATTTCATCGTACATGACCCAAGAGGGTAGATCCCATCGTCAGGTGAGAGGTTTTGTTTTCCTAATCTCTCATAATACTTAATGATGTCTTGAGATGAAATTTTAGGAATACCTGGATTGGTTTCTCTTAAAAGGACAGATTGAATTTTTGGAGCTGTCACAGCTTGTTTTTGGCGTGTAAATTTTGTCTCAAAAAATTGAATGAGTTTTTCAATATCTTTTTCAGAATGAATATCAGTAAAACTTAATAAAAGAAGATTTTCCCCTTGGATCTCGGCGTGACGATTTGAAACATCAACTCCGATCTGCAGACCCATCTTGGAAGCTTCATGGATAAGTTCGGAAGTTGTTACAGGAAGTTTGAGAGTGAATTCATTATAAAATGATGTGGCCCTAAATCTTAGATCAACTCCTTCAAACTGAGTTAAGCCTTCCACCGCTTTCTCTGCTAATGTTCTCGCGGTTTTTAGAGTTGATTCAAATCCTTCATCACCTCGGGCAAGAATACATGCACCTGCAAGAGAGGCGACAAAAGACTGATTAGAACAAATATTAGAAGTCGCTTTTTCTCTACGAATGTGTTGTTCGCGAGTAGAGAGAATAAGGGCCTTGCATTCGCGACCTTTAAGATCAGTTGTTTTTCCAATGTATCGGCCAGCAGTAGATCTAATCGAGAGTCTATCTTGTTCATTATATCGGATGCCAAAAATTCCAAGCCCCGGTCCACCAAAATTTGGTCCAATCGCCAGGTGTTGTCCTTCGGCCACGACCATGTCTGACCCTTGAGAGCGGGCACCGAATTTAGCAGGGGCTTTTAATCCCCCTGGCCCTAGGAGCATAGGATCTACAACTGCAATTGATTTGATATTATGGTTAGAACATAAATCGACAATTTCATCCACCGGCTCAATATTTCCAAGATTATTGACTTGAGGAAAAGCAAAGGCAGCTAATTGTGGAGTGGTGTTAAGTAATCGTTTGAGGGCCTCCATATCGATGCGACCTGTTTGATTGCTGACTGGGACTCGAATAAGTTTAAGGTCTGTTTCTTGAGCAAGAGTTTCTAAAACTTCAAGATCTCCAGGGTAGAGAGTATTGGAAACAAGAACTGTGTTGGCTTCCTTGACTAAGCGAAGAGAGCAATTCATGGCCTCAAAGAGGCACGTTGAACGATCATATAAAGAAGCATTGATGGCTTCAAATCCAGTGAGTTGTGAAATAAGTGATTGGTAGATCCAAAGTGTCTGAAGTGTACCTTGAGATCTCTCAGGCTGATAAGGCGTATAGGCGGTTGTTAATCCTCTGATGCTACAAATTGGACCTGCAACATCCATAACCTTATACTGAGGAAGACCGTCACCCAAGAAGGATACTTTTAATTTGTTCTTGGCCGCTAATTCATTCACATGGGAGATAAGCTCCTCATAGCTCATGTGTTTTGGCAGAGGAATCGAATTCATTTTTGTATCTGCACTAATATGAGAATATAAATCATCGAGTGATTGAAGATTAAGGGCGGCCAACATTTCGTTAATGTCTTTATCTGTGGCCCCGATATAAAAAGGCTTAAGTTCTCTGGTGAGAGATTCTGGGTGATAGCCAAGTGGTTGATGAGAAGATTTCATAAAAGATCCTTGGATAAATTAAGAAAAAAATATTCACTATGATCCTAGTCTCTGGATTGAAGAATGTTAAGCATTTAGAGAGAGTGTGCATGTTGTCAAAATAGACTTTTTTTGACTCAAAATTTTTTGTTGGAGTTAGACTCAACTTAAGACAAAATGCCTTGATGAAACTTTCAATTATCGGTGGGCAGCTTTCAACGAAATCGCAAGATTATGAAATCTTATCTTCTTTTTGTCTAACCAGCGGTCAATCAGTTTCTTTAGAATGGATCGAAGGCCAGTACTGGCTGCACTCAAGTAACCCTAAAGAAAATCCGATGACAATTGAAATTGATAAGGAACTTGATCGTCATCTTGCCTATTTTAAAAAATCCTCCATTCATAAGGAGGTGTTTGCTCGGGCGATAGGAGTTAAAAGTGGTATCCGCCCTAAAGTCTTGGATCTGACTGGGGGGTTCTTAGGGGATAGCTTATTGCTTTTAAGTTTTGGCTGCGAAGTGACTGTTTTAGAGCGACATCCCGTTGTCTCATTTTTAATTAAGAGTGCCCTGTCAAATTCCCGTCATCCTTTAATTCAACAACTTCATTTTCAGGCCCTAGATGCTCAAGAATATCTGTCTCGGTTTCCAAATCAGGATGTGATTTATTTTGATCCCATGTTTGAGGATGCGAATGAGAAAACTCTTCCTAAAAAAGAGATGCGTATATTTCGATCCCTTGTTGGTAAAGACCAAGATGCTCGCGAAGTATGGCTTAGGGCCCATGCCTGTGGCCCCAAACGATTAGTGGTTAAGCGTCCCCGTTTATCAGTTTTTCTTGGTCAGGATCCTGACATTTCATTTGAGGGCAAGGCGACAAGATATGATGTTTATTTGCCGAAAGAGTAGAACTTTTGCATCAAATCTCCTAAAGTAATAACTCAATTTCCGGAGAATTTATGACCACTAAATATGACGTCTATGCCATAGGTAATGCCCTTGTTGATATGGAGTACGAGATCAGCGATGATTTTCTTGAAAAATTTAAAATTGATAAAGGTTTGATGACTCTTGTTGATGAATCAAGACAGAATGAGTTGTTGGATTCACTCGGTGGTACTCCTCGAAAACAGCAGTGTGGTGGATCGGCGGCAAATACTGTGATTGCTGTTTCTCAATTTGGGGCGAAGTCTTTTTATTCATGCAAAGTCGCCTCTGATCCTATTGGTAACTTTTATTTTCAAGACCTCCAGGATAATGGAGTGGATTCAAATTTGAAGGTTCAAAAGAGACACTCTGGTACAACAGGAAAATGTTTAGTTCTTATTAGTCCTGATGCAGAAAGAACGATGAATACTTTTCTTGGGATCACTTCAACGATAAGCAAGGAAGAAGTCATTCCTGAGGCGATTAAAAATTCTAAATACATGTACATGGAAGGTTATCTTGTGGCTTCACCGACTGGTAAAGAAGCTGCTATTGAG
>CANEVK010000092.1 GCA_947442115.1 Bacteriovoracaceae bacterium
AGATTGCTCTGATTGTCAGTTTAGTGGCAGGAAGAATTTTAAAACTGGTGACACTGAGCTCTGGGGAGGAAGGATCGGTTTTGGAGGAGAACTTTACTTAGGTTGGGGGTTTATTACAAGATCGATGGTGGAGGGTTTCTATCATGGAACTCTTTTTTCCCAAATATTAAATGGTGGGGATGAAGCTGCAGATGTTGAATTTGCTTATACTAAAAAAACGAGTCAGCTAGTTGGTGGAGATTTATCTCAAAGCCTTGGATGGATGTTTGATTTTAAGACAAAAAATCCATTTATGGATGAGTGGTCATATCTTACGTTTGAAACATTTGTAGAGGCGGGAATCGGCAAGGCCTGGGGCTATAATAGAATAAATTATAGTTATGATACCGGCACGGCACCAACTGCGGCCAGAGAGTCTTATAGGTTAAAGATGCGAGATGATCTTTTAAATGCACGAGTCGGTGGAGGATTTATTCTGACATCAAAACAGGGGTTCTTTTTAAATTTAAAGGCAACAATTAATCGTTTTGAAATTACACAAAGAAAACTTCAGGGCTTTACTCAAGAGAATGGACAGGCATCAACTCCCATAAGTGATACTCAAAAAAATGCTTCTATGGATCCTGTTGTGATTTACACTTTAGGTGGAGGATATAAGTTTTGAGAAAACTTATATATTGTTTTTTTCTATTCACTCTTTATAGCTGTGAGGAAAATGTTCCAAGCTATGATGATCTTAGTACTGCCGAGCAGGACTACATAAGAACAATTGCAGAGACGAAGTGTCGATCCGAGTTAGAATCACCCATAGCAAATTTTAAAGAGAATAGTAACGAACAATTAGCATCCTATGTTCGAGGACAGTACTGGAAACTTGAGCTTTCTAAAGGCTCTACAGTTCAATCAACTGATTACATGTATGTTTGGAAAGTCGATGGAGTAAATGTCTATTTTCTTTTGCAGAAAACGAGCGGTACTGGATATGATTATAAATTTTATAAAATGAACCAAACATATAATAGTGATATGCTTGATGATTTAGTTGATAAAAAATGCACTAAAACATACTCCATGACGATTGCTGAGAGTTCAATCTCAATAACATTTTCAGATATTCAATCATCTGAACCTCCGACAAGTTATAAAAGTAATTTCACCTATACGGCAAGTTCTAGTACTCCCGTTTTTTTTGGTCTTTATAATTTTTCTCAGGCCAAGAAGAAATTAGATGACGATGGGGATGTTGTGTCGACTGAAAATTATACGTATAAGGCAACCTATGGTGGCAGTGATGCTGATCTTGCTGACTTATACACTGATTATACGAATGCAAAGTATTGCTTGATTGACTATGCTGACGGATCGACTCCAGGAACGAAAGACCTTGTCTTTCCTTATACTGACAATAGTTGCACCACTGCGATTGCTGGGCCAACAAACCCTGGATCAGATACAAATCTCAATTTCCCGGCTTCACAACTTGAGCTATAGATTAGTCTTCGTCAATGACAATATTTTCTCTCATCACTTTGAGCAGAAAAAATGTTCTGGTGATCTTGACCGCTTCTTTGAGTAATTTTTTGACATCACTCCAAGTTGAGTAGGATGTATTCACACTATCAAAATAGAGGTCCGGTTTTTCAGAGGTCATGTAGTGAGTCATAATGAGCTTGATTCTCATAATGTGATAATCACTGGAGATGATGAGAACCTTTTTAAATTCGGCATTCTTCTTGAGAAATTTCATAGTCTCTTGGACATTTTCAAAAGTGTTCCGAGATTTATAATCAAGATCGACTTGCATCCCAACATTTTTAACGGCTTCTCCTGTTGAAGGCGAAGCTTGTTTTTCTACAAGAGTTTGAAAGGAATTGGCGGCAAAAACCCCCGAGATAAAAAGTTTAGCCGAAGGATTCTTTTTTAAAAGCTCAAGCGCGTAAGCAATACGGCCTTTATCACCTGTGAAAACTGCGATAGCGTCTGGAGATTTTTGAAAGAAAGCTCCAGCGGCACGACCCTTTTGCATTTTGGCATAGATCGGTAAGTAGACGATAAAAGTCCCCAGAATTCCGATCACAATGGATGAAAAGATCAACCCGCTTAAAAGTAAGCGTCTTAAACGGGTTGATTTTGTTTCAAAAACGTATTTTCTTCCAAACATATATTACTTAGCTGCAATAACCTCTATTTCGACCACGGCGCCTTTAGGAAGAGCGGCCACTTGAACAGTTGAGCGGGCCGGGAACGGAGCTGTGAAAAACTTCGTGTAGGCCTCATTCACTTTTCCAAACTGCGCCAGATCCGTCATGAAGACAGTGGTTTTAATAATATTATTTCTTGTTAATCCTTGAGATTCAAGCAGACCATCAATGTTTTTCATCACATTTTCAAGTTGGGCATCAAAGCCATTGGCCATTTCACCAGTCTTGGCATCCAAACCAATCTGCCCTGAGAAATAATAAACACCATTATGGAAAACACCCTGAGAGTAAGTTCCTACTGCTGCTGGTGCCTTATCTGTGCTAATAATCTTTTTTTCAAAACTCATTTTTATCTCCTATTGCTTTGATAATCTGTGAACTTTGATTTCTTGAGCAATCAAAGCCGTGAGATGACTCATGTTCACAATTTCATCAACGGTTGAAGTCCTCTGAACAATATTAATGGCATGTTTGAGAGGAAGAAGAATCGGACCGATGGGAGTTGCACCACCAAGTTGGGCCAGAAGCTTGTAGCTGATATTAGCTGAATTAAGATCTGGGAAAACGAGCACGTCAGCTGCTTTATCCAGGGTGCAGAACTCAAAAAGATTTTTCATGATGTCATGGTTCGTGGCCACATCTGCTTGCATTTCACCATCAGCAATCAGATTGGCATCTTTTGATTTCGCAATTTTCACAGCATCGGCCATCTTAGCAGCTTGTGGATCACGGTTAGAGCCAAAGTTCGAGTAAGAAAGGAAAGCAACTCGTGGTTCTGAGCGCATGACTCGACGATAAAGTTGAGCGGCAGAGATCGCGATATCAGCGAGGTCATTGGCATCTGGATTTTGCTGAACTGTACAGTCCGCAAGGAACACCACACGTTGCTTAAACACCAGCATCATGATCCCGGCAACCTTAGGGCGCCCTGGAGAGTTCGTGCCGATGACTTTCATGATTGGGCGAATACACTCAGGATAGTTCTGAGTGGCTCCGGTGATCATCCCATCAGCATGACCTAAACGAACCATCATAGATCCGTAGTAGTTCCCACGCTTCAGTGTATCTTTAGCAAAAGAGAGAGACACTCCTTTACGTTGTCTGAGTTGGAAATACTCTTTAACGTAATTATCGTAGTGCTCAGAATCTTCGTGGTGAATAATCTCAACCTCTTTAAGATTCGACACCCCAAGTGAGTCCATTTTCTTATGGATGATTTTCTTGCTTCCAAGAAGAATGGGTTCAATAAGACCTTCTTCCTTCAGGATCGAAACGGCTTTTAAAATTCTCGCATTCGTACCCTCTGGGAAAACAATACGAGGCTTATCAGCACCAGGAAGGCGAGAGCGGATGTTTCTCATGATATTGCCTGTTTGACCAAGTCGCTCTTGGAGAGACTTGGCATAGGCATTCATATCTTCAATCTTAATTCTAGCAACACCTGAATCCATCGCCGCTTTGGCCACGGCCGGAGAAACTCTTGTGAGCACGCGCTTATCAAATGGTTTTGGAATGAGATAATTTTTACCAAAAGAAAAATTCTCATTTCCGTAAGCTCGCTTCACATCATCAGGCACTTCTTCTTTAGCTAAACCAGCAAGGGCCATAGCCGCTGCTTTTTTCATTTGCTCATTAATTTTGCGAGCACGTACATCCAAGGCTCCACGGAAAATAAAAGGGAAACCGAGAACGTTATTCACTTGGTTAGGATAATCCGAGCGACCAGTGGCCATAATCGCATCGTCACGAACTTCAGCCACTTCTTCCGGAGTAATTTCAGGATCAGGATTGGCCATAGCAAAGATGATCGGATTTTTCGCCATGGATTTAACCATATCTTTAGACACAAGACCTTTGGCCGAACAACCAATAAAGCAATCTGCATCTTTCATGGCATCGCCAAGAGTTCTTGCCTTTGTTTCAACAGCAAAAAAATCTTTGTATTTATTCATCCCATCAGTACGACCTTTATAGATCACACCTTTGGAGTCACACATGGTGACGTTTTCTTTTTTTACACCAAGTTCAACAAAGAAGAGGGCCGTAGCAATCGCCGCTGCTCCTGCACCTGAAACAACCACTTTAGTTTTGGCCATATCACGTCCGGTGATTTCACAAGCATTAAGGAAAGCCGCTCCACCAATGATCGCCGTACCATGTTGGTCATCATGGAAAATAGGAATGTCACAAATTTCTTGAAGGCGTTTTTCGATTTCAAAGCACTCAGGAGCTTTAATATCTTCAAGATTAACACCACCGAAAGTTGGCTCAAGGGCCTTCACAACATTCACCACTTCATCAACTGTCTTAGAAGAAATTTCAATATCGAAGACATCAATATCAGCAAATCTTTTAAAGAGAACACCTTTACCTTCCATCACTGGTTTACCAGCAAGGGCGCCAATGTCTCCCAAACCTAGTACTGCTGTTCCATTTGAAAGAACGGCCACAAGATTTCCTTTGGCGGTATATTTATAAACATCTTCAGGATTTTTAGCGATCTCAAGACATGGAGCTGCAACACCCGGTGAGTAAGCGAGGCTTAGATCTCTTGCTGTGAGGCAAGCTTTGGTTGGAGTAATTTCAATTTTTCCTGCTCGTCCCTGGGCATGGTAATCAAGGGCCTGGCGGTATTTTTCTTCGGCCGAATGAGTTTCATTATTGTTAGTGCTCACAAATAATCCTTTTGTTAGCGGAAAATAGCTGTAAAAAATATGCCAAGAAGATAGCAGTTTTTAAGTGAATTGACACCTAATGCGCTCTGAGACAATTGCTTAAGTTTGAGATTTTTTTAAGATAAGTGGCGGGAGAAGGCTGGCAGTGGTCAGAACTAGTCCAATATAAAACTCATCGATTGGGGCAATCCCATAAACTTGATTTATAATTGACCATGACACGATACCCAAACACCCTAATGAAACGGCCCGGCAAAATTGCTTTTCATTAATGACACCAGGCCTTATTTGGGCAACTAAAAGAGGAAAAAGTAAACAGGCCGCTGAAAAACTTCCTAATGTCTTCCAAACCGATATGACATTTCCATCAAATAAAAAACTTAGGAGGATTGAAACCAAGGCAACATAAATGAGCGCTAAATGGTGATGCCAGTTTTTAAATTTTTCTTTTAAGTTAAAAAAATCAAAACTGATACAAGTGGCTGCATTAAAGAGATAAGAATCAAGCGTTGAAAGAATGGTGGCAAGAATCCCGGCCAAAATTAATCCACGAACACCATCTGGGACTATTTGCATGGAAAAAATTAAATAGGCATTTTGTGAGCTCGCCTCAGGAAGAAACGCTCGTGCGTAGAGGGCACCTAAAGTGGTGCAACAATCAAAGCAAAACCAAATGAAAGTTGAAATGAGAATACCCTTTTTGGCCACAGCTTCTGATTCCGCCGCTAAACAGCGCTGATAAAAATTGGGATCTACCAAAGTAGAGAGGGCAATAAAACCCCAGATGAAAACCGTTGAAATCGATTCCCCACCCATGGGTTCAAAGTGAGTCGGTGGGAGTTTATCGAGGAGAACCTCAGGAGCACCAAATTTTAACCACGCAAAAATAACCACCAGTAATACACCCAAGATCATGAAAAAAAATTGCACGACATCAGAAAAGACGACGGCCCTAAATCCACCCCACAGAGACCATAATGTAACTAAGGAAACCCCTAGAACGGTATTAGTCAAAAGACTTCCGCCAAAAAGAGTTTGTAAAAATATCCCCAAGCTCATGGTGTAGGCGACAGGAAGAAGGTTTAAAAAATTTAAGGTAGCGGTAAGCTTTTCTGCTTTTTTACCAAATAATTGGCCGGCCATACCAGCAATCGTCAGGGCCTTAGTTTGCCTAATTCTCTTCACCAGGAAAAAAGCAAAAATGAGGTAGGATAAATACCAAAAAATTCCTTGGGTCAGAAAATTATAGACGCCTTTTTCAAATGTCAGAGCTGTGACTCCAAAAATGCCACCATACCAAGTCGCGACCAGAGTTGCGACAAAAAGGGGAAGTGTGAGGCGCCTTCCCATGAGCAAAAGTTCTAAAGGGCTTTCTTTTTCTGTCGAGGAAAGTTTGGATTTTAATGATTGACCGTATAAGACGGAAGCCAAAGTAAGGCCTAGGACGGCAAAGAACACGATCCAGTCAATGGTACTAATAAAGGGCAGTATTTCAGAATGAGAAACCATGGCGTGATTATACGTTTTCGTTTATCATTTTACTATGAAATATGTTTGGATCGTAGTGACCATTATCTTTCTTGTAAGAATTGATATGGTTTTAAATTTTATTGAAAAAGCACTTAAAAAAGTAAGCCCATCTCAAGAGACTGAACTTCGTCCAGGAGAAATTCCCGTATCGTCCGATTTAGTGCCTATCAATTCAGATCTCACCCTTAAAGTTTCTCCAAGGGTTCAGTTCCTCACTATCGTGAATGATTTTTATGTCTCGCCTGAGCAGTCCGGAATTGAAAGGGCCCTGGAAATTCTAAAAAATAATCCTAAAATTTTCTCGGATAAGTTAGATAAAGACCTTGAGGTTAAAATTTATCTATTAAGGGAGCAAATTCAACAAAAAAATAAACTCGCTTACGATTTTATTTATGCTCTTATGAAATTATTAAAGGGTGAAAATCTAGAAATGTTAAAGCGCTTTTCAAGCTTGTTGATTGACTATGATTTGCCAGAGTTCATGAATTATTCATCAATGCATGGTGATTCGACTTGTTCTTTATCGACATACCTGGCCGATAATATACCTGAAGAAGAAAAATATAATGAGCTTGTTGAACGATCTGGCCAAATTAATAACTTCATGAATTCCACGAGCGCTACTCCTCTACAAAAGTTGTTTGCTGAGAAATGTCTTACTCTTCTTAGTTTTCAAATTGAAAAAATGAAGCCTCTCTATGAGCCATCAGGAGAAAATGATGGGGAGGGGTCAGTTCAAAATACTGCTGCAGATCCTATGCCTATTACTGATCCTATTCCTGCAACAGCGTCACCTGGAACAAATCCATGATTCAATGTGAAGGTGTTGCCAAAAGTTTTGGGACCCAATTACTTTTCCAGGGGATTCAATTTGTTATTGGAAAAGGGGAAAGGGTTGGTCTTGTTGGTCGCAATGGATCAGGGAAATCCACACTCTTTAAATTAATCTTAGGTGAAGAGTTACCTGATAATGGACAATTTATTGTTCCAAAAAATTATCAATTAGGCACACTCAAGCAGCACCTGGAGTTTAATCATTCTACAATTCTTGAAGAATGTATGAGTGCTTTAAAAGGTGAAGCTATTTATGATCAATATAAAGTTGAAAAAATGCTCCTTGGGCTTGGCTTTAAAGAAGAAGATCTCAATCGGTCCCCTTCAGATTTTTCTGGCGGTTATCAAATAAGACTCAATCTTGCCAAGGTTCTTCTAGGAGAGCCGGATTGCTTGCTCTTAGATGAACCTACCAACTATCTAGATATTGTCTCCATGCGCTGGCTCTCAAAGTTTCTCCGGCAATTTAAAGGTGAAATGGTTATTATTACACATGACAGAGGGTTCATGGATGAAGTCACCACTCATACGATGGGAATTTGGCGCGAGAAAATAGTTAAGATCAGAGGCAATTCAGATAAATATCTAGAACAGGTTCTCGCCGAGGAAGAAATTTATGAAAAAACTCGTCAAAATAGTGAAAAGAAAAAGAAAGATTTAGAAGCTTTTGTTGCTCGCTTTAAATCAAAGGCTAGTAAAGCGACTCAGGCCCAATCTCGCATGAAGATTTTAGAAAAAATGCCTGAGCTCGAGGCGCTGGCCATGGTCTCGAGCTTAGATTTTGAATTTAATCATCATGAGTGTCCTGGAAAAATCTTAATGGATGTGAAGGATTTGAGTTTTGGGTATAAAGAAGAAAATCTTTTTCAAAAAGTTCAATTCTCAATTCATAAGTCAGATAAGATTGCCATTATCGGTAAGAACGGTAAAGGGAAGTCGACCCTACTTAATTTGCTTTCCGGAGATTTATATCCTCGAGAGGGGAGTGTCTCAAAGAACATTAATTTGTTAATAGGTCATTTTGGTCAAACGAATATTAATCGCTTGAATTTAGAAAATACCATCGAGGACGAAGTCGCCAGTGTCGATCAATCACTGGGTCTTCAGCGTGTCAGGTCATTGTGTGCCACTATGATGTTCTCAGGAGACTTGGCCAAGAAAAAAATCAAGGTTCTCTCTGGTGGTGAGAGAGCGAGGGTGCTGTTAGCAAAACTTCTGGCCAAGCCTGCGAATCTTCTATTGCTTGATGAACCAACTAACCATCTCGACCAAGAATCCGTTGATGCTCTTACTCTTGAGCTAGAGAACTACCCTGGAGCGGTTGTTATTGTGACTCACTCTGAATCGATGTTGAGGCAAGTGGCGACTCGCCTTATCGTGTTTCACCAAAATAAAGTTGAAGATCTTAATCTTGGATATGATGAGTTTTTAACGAAGATTGGTTGGGAAGATGAAATTGAGGTCAGTTCACCTGAAAAGAATAAGGATAGGCCTTCGAGGCAAGAGATGAAAAGACTGCGAGCTGAACTCGTTGTCGAGCGAGGCAGATTACTCAATCCTTTAAAAAAGAAAATGGAAAACCTTGAGAAAAGGATTATTCAATTTGAGGAAGAGCAGCAGAAGTTAGAGTCCGATCTCATTGCCTGGTCGACCCAAGGTGAGTCCAAAAAAATTCAAGAAAGCTCTTTGCGCTTAGGGGTCATAAAAAAAACTATTGAGGAGGATTTCGAAGCTCTTGCCGTCGTCACGGGAGAACATGATCAAATCTTTAATAGTTTTGAAGCTAAGCTTTCTGAGCTTAGCGAATAAACCGAACTGTATCTAAAACTTCTTTTAAAAGTTCGTCGGTCCAATCGAGTCTTCCGATTGGTAGATCTGGGCTTAAGTGTGTGGCTTCCATTCTTTTTAAAATAGAATTATTCTTCATCAGAATCACAGTAGGTCTCACTTGTATCTGAAACATAGATGTCGTCTGGTAATTTTCAAAATAAGTATTAAAACCGATGACCTTTATGTGAGAA
>CANEVK010000093.1 GCA_947442115.1 Bacteriovoracaceae bacterium
CCCTAGGAGTTCCGATAATAACGGAAAAAGATCTCTTATCCATGCTAGGAGTTTAAAATGGCAAAAATTAAAACAGTTTATACCTGTCAGGAATGCGGTTACCAGTCCCCTAAATGGATGGGAAAATGCCCAGAATGCCAAAATTGGAATTCTTTTACTGAAGAAGAATTTATTAAACCTTCCAAAATGAGTTCTGCCAAATCGATCCACGGAAAGGAAAGTCGCCCCAAGACGATTAATGAAGTTGAAATGGAACAAGTTGAACGCTACCAAACCAATATTGGTGAGTTTGATCGAGTCATGGGGGGAGGAGTTACTATTGGTTCCCTAACATTGATTGGTGGTGAACCAGGTATTGGTAAATCAACACTTCTGATGGAAGTTTGCGGAAAACTCCTCCAGACATATCAGAATGAAAAGATACTCTATGTCAGCGGTGAAGAATCTGAATCACAAGTGGCAGGCAGATCAAAAAGACTAGGTGTCCAGAACGCTAATTTTTATATTTATCATGAAACAAATTGGCAAAAAATTCTTGAGCAAGTTAAAACTCTTAAACCAAAATTTTTAGTTTTAGATTCAATTCAAACCACCCATTCAAGTCAAATTGAATCTGCGGCCGGAACACTTTCGCAAATTAGAGAAGTGACTTATGAGTTAATGAATTATGCGAAAGCCTATAATTTAACATGTTTTATTATCGGACATGTGACTAAAGAAGGGCAAATTGCAGGCCCCAAGATTCTTGAACACATGGTTGATACAGTCATTTATTTTGAAGGTGATCAATTTGGCCAGTACCGAATGCTTCGTGTAATGAAGAATAGATTTGGAAACACAAATGAGGTTGGAATTTTTGAGATGCAAGAAAGTGGGCTTCTTGAGATTAAAAATCCCTCTCAGTATTTTCTAGATCAATCTCTTCCCGGATCTTATGGACGCTCTCTGACTTGTATCTTAGAGGGAACTCGTTCTCTTTTTGTAGAAATTCAAGCACTGGTGGTAGAAAATAAATTTGCCGTTGGTCGCCGAACCACTCAAGGACTTGATTCAAATAGGGTCGCCTTGTTAGTCGCCGTTATTGATAAATATTTGGGCATTCCTCTTTCTTATAATGATATTTACGTGAACGTGGTTGGTGGGATTAAACTGACCTCACGAGAAAATGATCTCTCAGTGATAGCCTCACTTTTAAGTTCTTATCATGGGGTAGCTATTCCAGCTGATACCATCTTTTTAGGTGAAGTGGGTTTAACGGGAGAAGTGCGCTCAGTCCCCATGATGGAAATGCGTCTAAAAGAAATATCACAGATGAACTATAAGCGTGTGATTACTTCTAAAAGGGCCTCTGATGACTTCAAGGGAAAATTTAAAATTGAGCTCACGGGTATCACGAAGGCCAGTGAGCTGAGTTCTATTCTTTTTAAACAATCATAGATAAAGTTTTTTAATGGATTGATCCCAAAGAAGTTTTTTGGAAGCGTAATAATTATTTTTCTCTGGAGAAAAATCTTTTTGAAGCTTCCATAATTGATTCATTTCACTCACTTTAACTTCTTTTCTACCCACCAGAGCACCTAGGGCGACGCCAAAGGCGGTTGTATCAATCACCTCAGGTCTTAATATCTTTTTTGATGAAAAATTGGACTGGATCTGCATTAAAAGATTATTAGCAGCAGCACCACCATCGACTCTTATATCGTTTAGTTGGGAAAAATCTTTTTTAAAACTTTCAACCGAATCGTTTACTGATAAGGCAATACCTTCAAGGCACGCCCGCGCTATGTGCGCCTGAGTTGTTCCTCGAGTCAGTCCAAGAATGGCCGCTTTGGCCTCTGAATTCCAATAGGGTGTGCCTATTCCCGTGAAAAAGGGCATGAAAAGAACATCTTTCATCTGCGAAAGATCATCCACCGATTGGGCAAGGGCCTCAACTTCATGGGAGCTGTGGATAAGTTTCAAATTATCTCTTAACCATTGAACCGCGGCGCCAGCAATATAGGCGGCCCCTTCGAGGGCATATATTTTTTTTCCAGCAAAAGAAAAAGCGGCTGTGGTGAGGAGTCCTTGATGTGAATGTACAATAGATTCACCTGTATTGAGCAGTAGGAAGGCACCGGTACCATAGGTACATTTAAGATCTCCGGACTCTACACAAGCTTGTCCAAACAGAGCAGCTTGTTGATCACCCAAGACAGAAAGAACTGGTATTCCGTCTGGCAGAAAGTCACAGTGAAGAGTTGTGCCAAAGTGAGTAAATGATTCTTTAATTTCAGGTAAAAATTCTTTTGAAAGCCCAAAAAAATTAATTAAATCCGAATCCCACTGAAATGTTTCTAAATTCATAAGCATCGTTCGAGATGCATTGGAAGCTTCTGTGGCAAAGCTCTTTCCATGGCTCAATTTATAGAGAAGAAATGAGTCAATGGTTGAAAAATTTAAATCTTTTTTATCCGCGGCCTGTTTTACAGCGGGAACATGATCTAAAAGCCAGCGCATCTTGGTGGCAGAAAAATAGGGATCTAAAGGCAGACCTGTGCGGGTTTGAAACTTTTTATAGGCCTCTTTTTTTTCCTCACAAAAATTCGCCGTTCGACGATCTTGCCAAACGATAGCATGGGCCAGAGGCTCACCCTGTTTATTGTAAGCGCAGGTGGTCTCTCTTTGGTTGGTAATACCAATCGCAAGAATATTTTTTGCATCAATTTTTTGCCGATGAATGATCGTAAGCACTGAAGTTTTAACTGAATTCCAGATATCATTCAGGTCATGTTCTACCCAACCCGGTTGGGGATAAATTTGGCGGTAATCTATTTTTTCTTTATCAAGAATTTTGAGCGTTTTTGCATCAATAAGAAGAGATGTTGATCCAGTTGTTCCCTGGTCAATTGAAAGTAAATAGGTCATGAATCATCCTTGGTTCATTCAGTGAAATCATTAATCTAGGGTTGCAGTTTGAACACCTGGTCTGTCATTGATGATGAGATTAACCGCATATTGCCAGTAAGTTCCAATATTGCGATTCATCACGGCAACAAAACCATAGGAAAGCATAGAAATAACCGCCAATAAAAGAACGAATTCAACCAGGGATTGACCCCTTTGGTTCATGCGTTTAAAGGCCTGCTGGATTTTCTGAGGTAATCTCTTCCATTGCTTCATAAAGTATGCCACTTAAGGTAATATGCAGGTCTATGCAGACGCCGCCATCGTATAAAAAATTTCTTCCTATACTTCTCTTTATTATCGCTTTTAGTGGTTTTCTTTCCACTCAAATTATATGGGACACTTTCCATCTTAATGCCGAACAGGTCTCAGAGGATAAACAAAAATACTCGGCCTATGAGCAGGCGTTCCAAGGGCTTAAATTAACAACAACAAAAAGTACGACTATAGAACTCAAGCTTCAAAAAGAGCCGCTGGTGCTGCTTAATTTCTGGGCATCTTGGTGTTTACCCTGCCTGAAAGAGTTTCCGGGTCTGACTCAATTTCAGGCCCGTTATCCCGGGCAATTGAAAGTGATTGGTATCAATGGGGATGAAGAAAATGCTCTAGAAGAAATTAAAAAGGTAGAATCAAAATATAAACTGAACTTTGAATCTGTGACAGATGCCGATAGCCTTATTTCTAATAAGTTTTTTGTTTCGACCTATCCCGTTTCAATTCTTTTCTATAAAGGCAAAGTCATTTTTGTAAGTAAAAAAATTCATAACTTCATGGAAGAGAATTTTTTGAAAATGGTTGAAGAGCAACTTAAGGCAAATTAACCGCCAAATTTGTTCCCCAGTGATAGGAAATATGCGAGAGAGTCGGGGCTTTAAAAAGACTAAATCTCGATTTAAAACCTGTTGCTAGGACTCCTTGATTTTTTAAACCCAATGCGGCTGAGGCATTCAAAGTGAGAGCGGCCCAAATTTCGGCCTGATTCATTTTTAAATTGGCAGCGGCCATTGAGGCAATAAGAATCAAATTATCAACGTGACATGAACCTGGATTATAATCAGAGGCCAGGGCCACTTTCACGCCTGCATCAAGCATCGCCCGTGCCGGCGCCAAAGGTTTACCAAGAAAAAAAGCAGTACCGGGCAGAAGGGTCGCCACGGTAGGAGATTTGGCCAATTGAGAGATACCTTCTTGAGAAATCTTAAGCAAGTGATCGGCCGAGAGTGCTTTAAATTCACAAGCGAGTTCGGCGCCACCATTGGTGTTTAATTCATCCGCATGAATTTTGCAGGCAAGATTTAGTTCCTTCGCCTTTGAAAATAACTTCTTCACATCATCAGTCGTAAAATAATTTTTCTCATGAAAAATATCCACGGCATCAATGATTTTCTTATCCGCTAATTCCTTCATCAGTGGCAAGACCACATCTGCAAGATAAGTTTTAGAATCAGGAAAATCTTTTGGGATATCATGGGCAGCGAGATAAGTGTTAAAAATTTGATAACGAGGTAAGAAATGATTTTTAAGCCGAAAGATGACTTCGCTTAATTCTTTTTCTTTAGCATAACTCAGCCCATAACCTGACTTCACTTCAACTGTGCCCACACCGTAGCTAAAAATCTTCTCAAGACGAATTCGGGCCAGTTCAAAGAGTTCATTAGGATTGAGTTTATGAGTTTCATTCATGGTGAAAAGAATTCCACCGCCCCGTTTAGCAATCTCTTCATAACTTGTCCCATTGAGGCGTTCTGCATACTCAGGAGCTCGATCTCCACCGAAAACAGCATGGGTATGAGAATCTATAATCTCTGGCAGTAAAACATGCCCAGAAAGATCAACACTTGAAAGAGTTTTAAATTCTAAAGGCAGCTCAGAGGTTTTCCCAACCCAGTGAATGATCTTTTCATCAAAAACAATAGCGCCATCTTCAATGACACTTAAATCAGAAGCCACGAGATGTCGTCCATCTTTTTTAACAGCGGATTCAAGAGTCACAAGTTGAGATAAATGTTTATAAACTCTCATTTTATATTACAGAGACGGAAATTTAATTTTAGTTTCGGATTTTTTGGCAATATCGACAGCGATATCATAGCCAGCATCCGCATGCCTAACAATTCCCATTCCTGAATCAGAATTTAGCACTCTTGAAAGTCGCACATCCATTTCAGCTGTACCATCACAAACAATCACCATACCAGAGTGCTGAGAAAAGCCCATACCCACACCACCGCCGTGATGAAGTGAAATCCAGCTCGCTCCATTATTGATATTGATCATGGCATTGAGTAATGGCCAGTCTGATACAGCATCAGAGCCATCTTTCATACTTTCAGTTTCGCGATTTGGTGACGCCACTGAACCACAGTCTAAATGATCTCTACCGATCACGATCGGTGCTTTAACTTTTTTCTCACGAACAAGTTGATTAAAGAGAAGGGCCGCTTTTTCTCGATCGCCATATTTTAGCCAGCAGATTCTCGCAGGAAGACCTTGAAATTGAATCATGCTAGAGGCTTTTTCAAGCCAGTTAATCATGGATTTATTTTCTGGAAAAAGCTTTTTTAAAGCTTCATCAGTGACTTTTATATCTTCAGGATCACCAGATAAGGCAATCCAGCGAAATGGGCCTGAACCTTCACAAAAAAGTGGTCTTATGTAAGCTGGTACAAATCCTGGAAAACTAAAAGCATCTTTAACACCTACTTTTTGAGCTCCAGCGCGAAGATTATTTCCATAATCAAAAACATGAGAGCCTTTCTTTTTAAAGGCAATCATGACTCGAACATGCTGACCCATGGACTCGTAGGCATATTCAGAATATTTAGCAGGTTCTTGGCGTTTAAGTTCCATCGCTTCTTCAAAATTCATCCCCGCTGGGACATAACCATTAAGGGGATCGTGAGCAGAAGTTTGATCAGTCACTAGATCAGGCACAACTCCTTGATCAAGCACGAATTCAAAAAAATCTACGGCATTTCCAACCACTCCTACAGAAAGGGCCTCACCCTTTTTCTTGGCCTCAAGTGCCAGGGCCAGTGCTTCGTGAAAATTCTTCGCCAGGACATCGAGATATTTTGTCTTAAGTCTTTTTTCAATGCGGGTTGAATCAACATCACAACAAAGACACACTCCTTCGGCCATTTTTACAGCGAGTGGTTGAGCTCCACCCATTCCCCCAATGCCGGCCGTGAGGACAAGTTTTCCTTTAAGTGTGGCCTGTTCACCGTAGTGTTTTCTCGCAGCGGCCATAAATGTTTCATAGGTTCCCTGAAGGATCCCTTGAGATCCAATATAGATCCATGAACCGGCCGTCATCTGGCCATACATCATCAAACCTTCATCTTTTAACTTATTAAAGTGATCCCAATTCGCCCATTGAGGAACAAGATTGGAATTTGCTATAAGCACGCGAGGGCCTTGTGGGTTTGAAGGAAAGACCGCCACTGGTTTACCAGATTGAACAATCAGTGTTTCATTATTTTCTAAATTTTTTAAAGCATGAATTAAATCGGCCAGGGCCTTTGGATTTCTCGCCGCCTGCCCATTCCCACCATAAACGATGAGATTGTCTCTATCTTCGGCCACATCTGGATGAAGATTATTAAGTAAGCATCTTAAAGCGGCTTCTTGATGCCAGCCTTTACAAGTAAGTTCAGGTCCTGTTGGAGGAAGTGGGATTTGGCTCATTTTAAAGCTCCTATAAGAGATTCTACCTCTTGGATGATTTCATCATTTTGAATAAGACGTGTAAGATTATCGATATCTTTATGAAAGATTCTATCTTCGCCAATAGGACTGACGTGTTTTCTCACCAATGTGTAAACTTTTTCTAACGCTGGAGAGGTTTTAAGAGGTCTTAAAAAATCTAATCCTTGAGTATTGCACAGAAGCTCAATGGCTAGACCATGTTGAACGTTAGAGACAACTTCATGTAATTTTCTACCCGAAGTCACACCCATTGAAACATGATCTTCCTTATCTGTTGATGTCGGAATGGAATCAACCGAGGCCGGATGACAAAGGTATTTATTTTCAGAGGCCAGGGCCGCCATGGTAACATGAGCAATCATGAGTCCAGAATTCAAACCAGAGTTCGCTGTTAGAAAAGCTGGTAGATCTGAAAAATGCGGATTCATCATTTTTTCAACTCTTCTTTCTGCAATATTACAAATTTCAGAAAGCCCCATGGCCAAATAATCCATACAAAGCGCCAGGGCCTCACCATGGAAATTACCACCAGAAATAACATCACCTGTATCAGCAAAGACCAGTGGGTTATCTGTCACGGAATTAAGTTCAATAGTAAGCACCTCGTGAGCATGACGAAGAGTTTGGCGGCAGGCCCCATGGACTTGCGGAATACAACGAAGGGAGTAGGGATCTTGAACCTTACCATCTTCTTTATGGGAGTGAATAATTTGAGAGCCAGAAATTAATTTAAGCAGGTTTTGGGAAACATCAATTTGACCAGGCTGTGGTTTGAGTTGAGAAATTCTTAAATCAAAGGCACTGGCGGTTCCTCGGACAGCATCAAGCGTGAGACATGCGATGATATCGGCCTGTTTAACAATTCTTTGGGCATCTACCAAAGCGAGGCATCCAAGGGCCAGCATCACTGAGGTTCCATTAATCAGCGCGAGACCATCTTTAGGCCCTAAAAGTGCAGGTGTTTTTCCAATTTGATGAAGGGCAAAATCAGACTTAATAATTTTTCCCTGAAATTCAACTTCGCCCTCTCCAATAAGAGCAAGAGCGATATGGGAAAGTGGAGCAAGGTCACCAGAAGCGCCAACCGAACCCTTCTCAGGAACGACGGGATTAATATTGTGATTAATGAAATCAAGTAAAAGTTCAATCGTTTCTGGTGTGACACCGGAGAAACCTTGAATGAGACAATTAGCACGCACGAGCATAATGGCCCGAGTGATTTCCCGTGAAAAGGGTTTACCTACACCTGTGCAGTGAGAACGAATCAGATTGTATTGAAGTTGCGCCAAATCTTCTTGGGCAATTTGTTTTGAGGCCAGTGCTCCAAAGCCGGTATTAATACCGTAAACGGGTTTGCCTTTTTTAACGATATCCAAAACAACTTGACGAGATTTTTTCATCTTCTCAAGTGCTACGGGATCGATCACCAGTTTGACTTCTCCAAGCTTGGCTCGAGCAATAAGAGCCACATCATCGATTGAGAGATTTGTACCATCAAGTTGAAATACTTTTGTCATAATTGGCCTTAACGAATTTTTTGGATGCGATCGGAATAGTTTTTATGAGGTTCAGAAAATATGTAGGAACCGGCCACCAGATTATTGGCCCCGGCCTGTATCAAATAACCAGCGTTTTGCTCATTGATGCCGCCATCAACTTGGATTTGAAAATTCAGATTATGGGTGTGGCGAATTTGATCCAGTTCAATCACTTTATCAACAATTTCTGGAATAAATTTTTGGCCGCCAAAGCCAGGGTTGACACTCATAAGAAGCACGAGATCAACCTTACTCCAGATGTAATTTGGAACCAGTGAAACCGGAGTCGATGGATTAAGAGAAATACCAACTGAAGGATAATGTTCCTTTATTTTTTGAATCAGGCGGTCATGGTGAGTGACGGCTTCCCAATGAAAGGTAAAATTATGCAGACCCACGGATTTAAAGTTTTCAACAAAAAAATCTGGATTAGTCACCATGAAATGAGCATCTAATTTATGCTTACTAATGGTTTTAATTTTATTTAAAACCGGCTCACCAAAGGTGAGATTCGGGACAAAATGAGAGTCCATAATATCAAGATGCAACCACAGATCATCCACGGTATTGAGTCTTTCGAGCTCAGTTTTAAGTTCAAGAAAATCAACAGAGAGAAGACTTGGTGAAATAATAATCGACATATTAGTCCCTAATTTTCAGAAATCAGAATTTCAGATTTAATTCCATTTAAGAGTTCTTTATCAGAGCAAGGCTTTTTGCCCTCAAGCTGAATATCACACAGCCTGAGACTGCCATCTTTACATCCAACAATCAGGCTTCCCATATCGTTCTTAGCTGTGCCCGGTGATATTTTGTGATGATAAGGTTCGGCCATTAAAACTTTAAGGCGCTTCCCATTAAGGAAACAATAAGTCCCAGGCCAGGGATCGAGAGCTCGTATGAGATTTAATATCTCGTTTACCGTTTTGCTGGAAAACTTTAAAAGACCATCTTCTTTTTTAAGTGTCGGCGCAAAACTTACTTGAGATTCATCCTGGGCCGTGTAAGTTATTTTATTTGAGATCAGCTTGGTGATAAAATCATTCATAGCTAAGG
>CANEVK010000094.1 GCA_947442115.1 Bacteriovoracaceae bacterium
GAAGTTCTTTAACGTTATCTTCATTGTATCCTGGAAGAGTTTTACCGTTATAAAGCTTAAGTTTTTGAAGCTTAGTAAGATCAGATTTCTTTGGCTCTTCTAAACGTGTGAGAATCGCCCAAGTTGAAGCCATTTCAATAGTATGAGGAGCAATGTGAATATTAGGAATCGTATCTTTGTTATAGTCCTTGCGATAGATACGCGACTCTTGATCTAAACGAGTAATATAAGGGACATCGATTTTTACTGTACGGTCACGAAGAGCTTCCATAAATTCGTTCGATTGAAGCTTACGATACTCTGGCTCATTGGTGTGACCCAGAATCACCAGGTCAATATTGGTTTGTGCAAACTTCTTAGGCTTAATAGATTGCTCTTGAGAAGCCCCCAAAAGGTCATACAAAAATGCCACATCAAGCTTCAACATTTCGATAAATTCCACAATCCCGCGGTTGGCAATGTTGAATTCACCATCAAAGTTAAAGGCCCGTGGATCGGAATCAGATCCGTAGATAGCAATTTTACGGTAGTTAATATCACCAGTTAATTCTGTTGAGTCTTGGTTTTTCTCATCTTTTGGCTGAAACGTACCAATCCCTCGGCGATCTTTTTCAGATAGAATCAAGCGTTTCACACGGATGTGCTTCATGACTTTATTCCAATCGCCATTATATTTAAGCATGAATTCATTTAGAATAAAGCGACAAGCAGGATTAACTTCACCTTTGATTTTAACTTTGTAAGGACTTTTATTAACTTTGGCCAACTCTCCAAGAAATTTTTCGCGAACCTCTGGAGGAAGAAGCTTTAGTGGTTCCTCGTGCATGGGGCTTGAGAATACTTTTTGACCACCTAAAATATGTGTTCCTTCATCATCAATCCATTCATAAGTATAGAGAGCTCCCTCATCAGTTCGGGAGTAGTGCTCAAGTCCCTTCTTCAAAAGGCGAGAGACAGAAGATTTCGCAGAACCTACAGGACCATGAAGAAGGAGAACCCTCTTTTCAGTTCCATAACCTAAGGCAGCTGACTGGAAGAAGTTCACCATTTTCATAAGATGAACATCAATTCCAAAAATCGCGTCCTTTCCATTCTCAAATGGATCATCAAAGAAATGATAACGAATGACATCTTTTTTATATTCTGTGTATTGAGAGGTCCCGAAACTCATGATCATGTCATAAATTCTTTGGAAAGAATTACGAGCGATTTGAGGATTTTTCATCACCATATCGACATAATCCTGAAATGAACCCTGCCAATGTAAGTGAGAAAAGTCCTTTGGATTGTAATGTTGAGTTATGAATGTTTGGATATCAAAATTTGCCATGGACTCCCCCTCAAAGGCGATATTTTGGGCCGATAAGCCCTTAATTTATTGTACACTTATAAGGTAACTTCTCAAAAGAATTCCAACAAGCCGGCAAATGCACCACAAGGGCAAACCAAACAAAAATCGTCAAGAGTTATCCCCTTGAGTTTATATTTGACTAAAATTAAGTTCACCCTATCATTATAAGGAATGAACTAATTTATGAAGGGTCTATGGGAATACTCTGTGCAGGTGCCTCTGATATTGGGCGAAAACGCAAAACCAATCAAGATTCTATTTGTGTCGATCACAAACATAACTTCTTTGCTGTCGCAGACGGTATGGGAGGTCATAACGGTGGTGATATTGCCTCGCAAATGAGTGTACAGATTATGCCTCAATACATTGAGCAAAACTCTCAACTTGAGGCCCCGGCCTTAATGAAGAACGTCATTTGTGAAATTAATCGTTCCATTTTGAAAGTCGCCGAGGAAAAACCTGAGCTTCATGGCATGGGCACCACAGTTGCGGCCATGCATTTTAATGGCCCAAATTTAATCGTTGGTAATGTTGGGGATTCTCGAGTTTACTTAATCAACAATCAAAATATTTATCAACTGACTCGAGACCACTCATTTGTCCAAGAAAAGCTTAATATGGGTATCTACACTCGTGAAGAAGCTGTAAAAGATCCCCAAAAAAATGTTCTCGTCCGATCAGTGGGCTTTGAAGCTGAAGTGATTCCTGATGTTTTTAGTTATAGAATATGTAAGAATGATATTTTTATGATTTGTTCTGACGGATTGCATGGAAAAGTTAGTGACGGTGATATCCTTCACATTATCAAAAAATTCTTAAAAGAGCCTTCATCCTGCTCTCTTTCAGGGGTGGAGCAAGCAGTTCAAGAGCTCATCAAGCAGGCCAACGAAAATGGCGGACAGGACAATATTTCAGTCATCATTGCAGTGGCCCAGGCCTGAAGTTAATTCAATATTTTCAAGCTTTTATTATTTTCATTCTTCAACGTTCGCCTTAAAATATTCCCTATGGATAAATACTATACGGTCATGGTTGTCCCCGAAAAACAAAAAGGGGTTAAAACCTTTCGAATTCCCACAGTTCTTTTTAAATCACTCGCGTTCTTTAGCGTTATGTTAAGTCTGCTGCTTGGTGTACTGGCCTACGATTATTGGAAAATTCTTCAGCAAGTCTACGAGAACAAACATCTCTCCATTGAAAATCGTCAACTCAAAGAGCAAATTCAATTATTTCAGATGAAAATGAACACTCTTGCAGATGACTTAAAACGTATTAATACATTTGAAAAAAAATTGCGTGTCATTACTGGACTTGAAGATATAAGCACTAAAGAAGCTATCTATAAGCCTGAAAAAGAAAGTGAGAAGGAATCTTATCCAATCGAGGATCTTAATAGCTCTTTGGATTTAAAAATAAACATAGACGCAATTGAAGACCAACCTCAGTTTAAGGAACTAAAGAGTCTTTATGACAAAAAGATTGCAGCCAACTTAGGACTTGAGCGGAGTTATCTTTTGACAAAACAATGGTCTGATCTTGCGAGAAGAAGTTTTGCGCTTTCCAATGATTATGCGAAATTTGATTTTAAATACACTCGAGTTAAGGATATTGTTTCAAATATTGAAAAAAACATTCATGAATTAGATCAGTTCCTCTTGGATAAAGATTCATTTCTTAATTCAACACCCACAATTCTTCCTGCTGATGGATGGATCACAAGCTATTTTGGGCAAAGAATTTCTCCCTACCTTAATAAACTTAAAATGCATGAAGGACTTGATGTTGGGGCCCCCTATGGAACTCCAGTAAAATCACCTGCCGATGGGATTGTCACTTTCTCTGGCGAAAAAGCCGGATTTGGAAAATTTGTACAGGTTGATCATGGATATGGAATAGAAACAATCTATGCTCATAATCAATCCTTAGGCGTAAGAGCAGGCCAAAAAGTTAAAAGGGGTCACCTCCTTGCTGCTGTTGGAAATACTGGACACTCAACAGGTCCTCACCTTCACTACGAAGTAAGAGTCAACGGCATTGCTGTTGATCCACTATATTTTATTCTCGAATAAAAAGGTTATTTATGTTTAATGTAATGATGCGCAAAATTTTTGGGACAAAACAAGATCGCGATATGCGCTCTCTCAAGCCTACGCTAGATAAAGTTAATGCTCTTGAGCCCAAGTATAAAGCCATGTCTGATCAAGAGTTACAATCCCAAACGCCACACTTCAAAAACTTACTTCTTAATGGTGGCGCAACTGTTAATGATATTCTACCGGACGCTTTTGCAGTCGTCAGAGAGGCCAGTCGCCGAGTTATGAATATGCGTCACTTTGATGTCCAAATTCTTGGTGGAATTGTCCTTCACGAAGGAAAAATTTCTGAGATGAAGACAGGTGAAGGAAAAACTTTGACTGCAACACTACCTCTTTATCTCAATGCTCTTTCTGGTAAAGGTGCACACCTTGTTACCGTGAATGATTACCTCGCTCAACGTGACTCTCATGAGATGGGAAAACTTTATAACTGGTTAGGGCTAAGTGTTGGATGCATTCTCTCTAACATGGATGATGAGGATCGCAAGGCAGCTTATATCGCAGATATCACTTATGGAACGAACAACGAATTCGCCTTTGATTATCTTCGTGACAATATGAAGTTTGATCTCAATGACTATGTTCAACGTGAACATCATTTCTGTATTGTTGATGAGGTCGACTCTATTCTGATTGATGAGGCGAGAACTCCCCTCCTCATTTCTGGACCATCAGAAGGTGACACTCGACTTTATGGCGTTGTTAATAAAGTCATTCCACAACTCACTCAAGATAAACACTATACGGTTGATGAGAAGGCCAGGTCTGCTGTTCTTACTGAAGATGGAATTGTGAAGATTCAAGAGATGATGAAGATTGGAAATCTTTATGACATTAGAAATATTGAAACACTCCACCACGTCAATCAATCTCTACGGGCCCATACTTTATTTAAAAATGAAGTCGACTATGTCGTCAGAGATGGGAAAGTGATTATTGTTGATGAGTTTACTGGAAGACTTAAAGAGGGATCTCGCTGGTCTGATGGTCTTCATCAAGCCGTAGAAGCGAAGGAAGGTGTTGAGGTTAAATCTGAGAACCAAACACTTGCTTCAATTACCTTTCAAAATTATTTCAGACTCTATGCCAAGCTATCTGGTATGACTGGTACCGCGGATACTGAAGCTGAAGAATTCATGAAGATTTATAACCTTGAAGTCGTGGTTATACCCACTAACCTCCCCATGATTCGTGATGATCAATCTGATGTCGTCTATGCTTCAAGAAAAGCTAAGTATGAAGCCGTAGCTAAACTTATCGAAGAATGTCATGCCAAGGGTCAGCCAGTTCTAGTAGGAACTATTTCTATTGAATCCTCGGAGCTCATTTCAGCTTTTTTAAGTTCTAAAAATATCAAACATGAAGTCCTGAATGCAAAAAATCATGCTCGCGAAGCAGAGATTGTTTCTCTTGCTGGTCAAAGAGGTGGAGTAACTATCGCCACCAATATGGCCGGTCGTGGAACAGACATTAAGCTCACTGATGAAACGAGAAAATTAGGTGGATTATTTATCATTGGTACTGAACGACATGAATCTCGCCGAATTGACAACCAGCTCAGAGGTCGCTCTGGTCGTCAGGGTGATCCAGGAAGATCCAAGTTTTTTCTCTCTTTAGAGGACGATCTCATGAGGATCTTTGGTTCCGATAGAATCAAAGGCATTATGACAAAACTTGGAATGAAAGAAGATGAGCCTATTGAGCACTCCATGATTACAAATGCTATTGCTAAAGCTCAAAAGAAAGTTGAAACCCATAACTTTGACATTCGAAAGCATCTCCTCGACTTTGACAATGTCATGAATGAACAAAGAAAAGTTATCTACAAGCTTCGAAAAGATATCCTAAATGATGAAGGCAATAGCGAACTCATGAGCGACTTTATCGGAGAATTAACTTTTAATCTTGCTGAATCTGTAAAACCAGATAAAAAATCAACTCTCCGCGAATATCCTTGGGATGAGATCAACTCTCAGATGAAAGCTATTTTTAATTTAGAACAAGCATTATCTGCAGATGATTGCTCTCAAATCACTAAAGGTGATCTAGCCGAATACTTGAAATTAAAAGCTGAAGCATCTTTAGAGCAGAAATTTTCAGGCTTTGATCCAGAGCAAGTGAAATTCACTCACCGTGAAGTTCTGCTTGCAACATTTGATCAATTTTGGAAAGACCATCTCCTGGCCATGGATCACCTTAAAGAAGGTATTAATCTTCGCTCGTATGGACAAAAGGATCCTTTGGTTGAGTACAAACGTGAAGCTTTTACCATCTATGAGGACATGAAGCTGGCGATTAAGAGAGCTGTTCTTGAAAGAATCTCTCATATTAAACTTCTAACTCAAGAAGAGATTGAAGAGATTCATCGTCAACAAGCAGCCATTCTTGAGGCTCAAATGAAGACCCACCAAGAATCTGAAGCAGCTAAACAAGTAGAAGAAGAAAAAAAAGTTATAAGAGCAACACTTAAAGTGGGTAGAAATGATCCTTGCCCATGCGGTTCGGGTAAAAAATTCAAGGCTTGTCACGGAGCCTAAGGAGTATCATTGAGCGACTCTAAAAAAGATTTAACTCGAATTGAAGATTTAGGTGAGTATCTACATGAATTAGATGCAGAAGAGGATACAAGCGAGCTAGAAAGCTCTGATCAATTACCAGATTTACCGGCAGAAGATAATACTTTTTCTGACACAAGTTTTGAATCAGAGAGTTTTTCTTCAGAAGAAGTCTCCTTTGAGACTCAACCGGAGGAAACAATTTCAAGTTTTTCTGATTCTGAAATTAATTTTGAACCCACTGAAATTGATCACGCTTTTCCAGAAACGACCTTTACACCCCATGAAGAAACAGTAGTCAATGAACCAGAGATCAGTTTTCAAGATGAAAATTTTATTTCAGAGCCAGAGCAAGAGGATGAAGTTGAAGAAACTCATAGTCCTTTATCCTTCGATCAGGATATTAATGAACCTGAAGAAAAGGGTTCTACTGATGATTATCGTGCTCCGGAAAACTTTGAGGACCTGAGAACGTTTGCTGAGCACACGACAACTGATGGAATGGGGGTCGAAGGGAATCCATCATTCAGCGTACTCCTTAGAGATATTAAATATATTGAAGACGTTAACGATATTATTTTGCTTCTTAAAGAGCTCAAACTCCTTAGTGACTCAGAAGATTTGGTCAAACAAAGACTATCTAGGGGTCATCTCCTCGTGCCAAGAATTAGTGAATATGCTGCCATTTTTCTTGCCCATAAACTTCGTCGTTTTAATATTGATATCCTAGTTGGTTTCTCTGATGAGATTCACCCTCCTAAGCACCAAGAATCTCCAGAGACAGGGCTGGTCTCAAAAAATAATCTTTTTCAAAATCAGTCGCATCAGTTTCATTTTGGTCATTCTAAGATTGATATCAATCAAGTCATTCTTTCTTCGTCTTCTAATCTTGATGGCCATCAGGTCTTGAAATATCTTGGAGTGGCGACTGAACATAAAATGCTAGATAGTCTCATTGTGGAAGAAGAATCTTCGGATGAAATTCCCCTTCACTATTCAGAGTTAGCGAATAAATTGAAAGCTCATGCCCTTAAGGCCAATGCCAACGCAGTCATTGGACTCAATTACCAACTAACTCCAATTCCATCTGATTATGGTGCCAGTGTAAGCAAGTACAGATTAAGCTGTACTGGAAACCTTGTATGGGTCAATAAACTATGAAGCATTATGACGTCATCATTGTTGGCGGCGGAATTAATGGCTGTGGACTCATTCGAGATCTCGCCTTGAATGGTGCAAAAACTCTCTTGATTGATAAAGGTGATTTTTCATCCCAGACATCTCAAGGATCTTCTAAAATGCTCCATGGGGGAATTAGATATCTAGAAAATCTAGATTTTGGACTCGTAAAGGAAGCCCTAGAAGAAAAAAATCTTTGGTTACGCCTTACACCCCATCTCTGTTTTGAACGAGAATTCTATTTACCACTGTACCGCTACTCTAGGCACACACCCTTGATGCTTCAGTGTGGTTTATTTCTCTACGATTTCTTATCCCATTTTCAAAATAAACCCCATGACTGGCTAGGACCAGAAGCGGCGTTAAAAATAATGCCTTCTCTTGACCCAAAAGGCTTAAGAGGTGCTGGAAAATATTTTGACGGTATTGTGGATGATGCCAAACTTGCCCTTGAATGCTTGTATGATGCCTTAATTGAAGAGACATCTGAGGCACTAAGCTATCATGAGGTCATTAAAACAGATAAAACACAAAGTGGTTATGAAGTTGTCATAAAAGATTCTTTTTCGGGAAAAACTTTTTCAGTGACTTGCAATTTTTTAGTTTTTACCACTGGCCCCTTTACCGACAAACTATTGCCAAAACTTAATATCCCTTGGACTCCCCAGCTGGTACCTTCAAAGGGAATTCATCTTTGGTTAAAACCTGGAACTATAAAAACCGATGGGAGTATTGTCCTTACGACTAAAGATAACAGAGTCGTCTTTGTCATACCACAACGGGATGCTATTTTAGTGGGAACGACAGAGACACCAGTTCGTGAAGAAATTTTTAATATTCAGGCCCACAATGAGGAAATCATTTATTTATTAAATATTCTTCAACAGTATTTTCCTGATGCTCAGATAAAAGAAGATTCAATTATCTCAACATTTGCTGGCGTAAGACCACTCGCCAAAGAAGAATCATCGACTCAAAGCCTAGGTAAAGTTAGTAGGCATCATAAAATCTACCGTCCAACATCTCATTCTTATGTTATGATTGGAGGTAAGTACACAACCTTCAGGAGGATGACTCAGGAGTTGGCCCAAGAAATAGTTCCTAGACTTGGATTACGATACAGACCAAATCTTACTCTTAATCCACTCAGGCAGCATTCACTTATGCCGACTTTTGGAGAAAAACCAAAGTTAACTTTAAGCTTGGTAAAAAAAATTATCCAATCTGAAAAAGTTAAAACTTTCGATGATTTAATAAAAAGACGTCTTTCTATTATTGAATCGACGGAACAAGCTCATCAGATTATGGGAATTCCTCTTGAAGAAATAAAGTCTCTTTTCTAGAGCAAAGAGTAGTAAAGATGCTAATCCTTGGAACCGCCTTAATTATTGATAACAATAATGAGATTAAATCTCTTATTTGGGAAAATCTATATCGAGAAAATCCAGATAATTTCATCTTCCAACCATCCACAGTTAGTGCAACTCAAATAGCCCTTGATAAGAAGAAAGGAGTATCGATCATACTCCTTTCTGCCCATCTTCCAAAACTCAACATGGAAGATTTTATTTCAAAATTACTAGAAGATACTCTGGGCTCTATACCTATTATTGTGACTTATAAAAGATCGATAGAGCCTAAGCTACAAACGAGTTTAATTGCCATGGGCATAGCAGGAGTTGAAGAGTTACCCAATACTCCACAATCGCTAAAGTCATTACTTTCAAAGTATCTTGGTGATCGTCAAAAATTTGGAAACATAAGGGCGTCTGCAGAGCAAAAGGATAAAGACTTCTCCACGAGTGATGAAATGATGATTCAAATCCCACTCGAGGACTTCATCTTTACTCCTAAATCTTTTTTCAACGTCTTTATCAGACTAGCAAAAGATAAGTACATTAAGGTTCTCAATGCTGGTGACCCTATTAACCAAGAATTCATTGATAAATACAAATCAAAAAA
>CANEVK010000095.1 GCA_947442115.1 Bacteriovoracaceae bacterium
AAACGTCTGACTACGTCTGGGAGAGAGGGGATAATGAGACCAACACCCATCATGTCTAATGTGGCAGTAATAAATAAAAAAAAGAGGGGTGATTTAGGTTTAAACATCTGAAATGAGTATAACGATAAATTGAACTTTTTGTCTCCCCACAAAAAGACGAGAAATGCCTTTGTTTTTGCTCTGAGTTATTAGGCTAAAAACATTGAATTTGTGTTGGTCGAAACCTACACTTACTGCATGATTTCCGTCATAGAAGCCTCAAACATTTTTCAAAAGCATTTGAAGCTTAAGCCTCTTGGTTTAGTTCATCCTATTTATGCTGATCGCGACTATCCACCCTTTCATCGTGTGATGATGGATGGGATTGCTGTCAGTTTAAATGATTACGATTCCGGCGAAAGAGAATTCATCATTGCTGGTATTCAAGCCGCTGGTGAACAAGCTCTTACCCTTGATGATAAAAAAACTTGTCTTGAAGTGATGACTGGGGCGCCACTTCCTAACGGGGCTGATCTGGTTATTCCTTATGAGCATTTAAAAATATCTTCTGGTAAGGCCCACGTTATTGTTGAGTCTGAGCGAAGGCTTTTTGACAATGTTCACTTGAAGGGATCTGACTGCCTTGCAGGTGAGATTGTTTTAAATGAGGAAGCTGCTTTTATAGGGCCCCATCAGGGCATCGCTGCTTCTATGGGGAGCACCTTTAACCTTCATCAAGGAAGTCGTATTCTCCTTGTTTCAACCGGACTTGAGTTGGTCGAAATATCTGAGAAGCCACTAGATCATCAAATCAGAAGATCCAATGTTTATGCACTGAAAACGTCACTGGAGTTACGTGGATTTCAAGTCGTCGACATGAATCATTTACCAGATGATGCTGAGGTCATCGCTAAGCACTACCAAAGTGTTGTTGCTAAGTATGACATCTTGATTTACTCCGGCGGTGTCTCCAAAGGAAAATTTGATTTCTTACCAAACGTTTGGAGAGATTTAGGTGTCCAATGTCACTTCCATGAAGTGGCCCAGCGGCCAGGTAAGCCACTTTGGTTTGGTACAGATAAGAACTTTCACACGACTATTATTGGACTTCCAGGAAATCCTGTTTCAAGTCTTGTTTGTCTTCATCGATATGTTCTGGGCGAGAAGCCACTTTTTGTAAAACTCGCAAAAGATGTTTTTTTTAAGAAAGAATTGACCTATTTTTTACCGGCCAGGCTTGAATCCAAAGATGATGGACATCTTTGGGCCACACCATCGGAAATTAAAAATTCTGGAGAGTTCACCGCCTTAGCGCAAACTCATGGATTTTTAGAGTTACCCGCTTCAATCTCTCATTTTGAAAAATCCCAAGTATTTCCATTCTGGACCTGGAGACCCTTTTTATGAGTTTAATTGATTCTCATGGGCGCAGGATTAAGAAACTTAGATTGTCACTGACTGATAAGTGTAATCTTCGTTGTCACTACTGCATGCCTCTTGATCAAGAATTCATGGATGAGAAAAGGTATCTGGCACCTTTGGAAATAAAAGAAATTCTTCAAGAGCTGGTTGAGTTAGGTGTGGAAGAAGTTCGTCTCACTGGTGGTGAGCCACTTATGAGAAAGTCCTTTGATTTAATCCTCAAGGAGATTTCTCAAATTGGACTTAAGAAAATTGCCCTGACGACAAATGGTATTTTGCTCGATCAATATTTTGATCTCCTAAAACGACATAATGTTTTCTCCCTCAATATTAGTCTTGATAGTCTTCATAAAGACAATTTCAAAAATATCACTCGAGGACTCCATTTTGATCGGGTGATGAAGAATATCCTCAAGGCCCATGAATTAGGTTTTCAAGTTAAAGTGAACGTTGTCATGATGAAAGGAATTAATGATCATGAATTTTTAGACTTTGTTCATTTTGCTGAAAAAACTGGCATCGAGGTTAGATTTTTAGAAATCATGAGAATTGGACATGCCTGCAAAGATCAAAATGATCAATTCATTTCGGCCAAAGAACTTATAGACCGTTTGAAAGAGGTCACCACACTTAGTCCTGTTTCACTGCCTCTGGATTCAACCTCTTTTAATTTTTTGACTGAAGCCAAAGGGCAGATTGGTTTTATTGCTTCGGAGTCGCAAGCTTTCTGTGGGCATTGCTCCCGGTGGCGTCTTTCAGCCGATGGCATTTTACGGGCGTGCTTATTAAAAGATGATGGGCGATCTCTGAAAGGTCTTGATCAACAAACAAGAAAGAATCTTTTTCATGAACTCTTGGGAATGAAGCCCTTAATGAGGCCTCTTGAGGTTTCCCATGACATGAATCGGATTGGAGGATAAATGTTTACTCATATAGATCAAAATAACCAACCTACGATGGTTGATGTGACTGATAAAAGAGTGACACTTCGGATGGCGATGGCCAAAACCCAAGTGCAGCTCCCGCGTGAAGTTGGCCCTTATCTTATTGGTCAAGATGTTGTCCTTTCCAAGGGGCCTGTCTTTCAAACAGCAATCATTGCTGGGACCATGGCCGCCAAAAAAACCTTTGAAACTATTCCTTTCTGTCACCAAATTCCGATTGAGAGTTGTAAGTTTCGCATTACAATTGATGAGCATTTTTTAGTGACCATTGAATGTCGTGTGAAAACCAGTTTTAAGACAGGTGTCGAAATGGAAGCCCTGACAGGAGCAACGACGGCCGCTCTAACCATTTATGATATGTGCAAGGCCCTCTCCCATAACATCACCATCAAGGAAACGCGCTTGATGGCAAAGACAGGTGGGAAAAACACATTACTTGATCGACCTCTATACGGTCTGGTCTTAACAGGTGGAAAGAGTCAGCGCATGGGGGAACCAAAGGCCCTCATTTCTTATCATGGCAAAGCTCATGGAGCTTACCTGGCCGATTTATTAGGTCAGTACTGTGAAGATGTTTTTCTTTCCACGGCGGAGCTTGATCAATGGAAAGGCACTGAGCTTGAACATTATAAAAATATAGTAGATTTGAAACCTCATCAGGGCCCCATGGCCGGCATGGTGAGTGCCTTTAATCAATTCCCTGATGCCTACTGGTTTGTGGTGGCTTGTGATCTTCCTTATCTAAAACATCATCATATTGAAAAAATTCTTTGTGATTATCGACCTGAAACTTTTGCGACGGCCTATGAAAATCATGAAGGTAAATTTCCGGAAGCCCTATGTGCTCTTTATTCACCCCAAGCCCGGGATACTTTGCTTAAATTCCTCGAGAACGATATCCGCTGCCCTGTTAAAGTTTTGAAGCAGCAAAAAGTTAATCTTCTGCAACTAGAAAATCCTTCAACTCTTGCAAATATCAATACACCTGAGGAGCGCAAGCATGTACACCATTAACGTCCATTATTTTGCTCTTCTCAGAGAAAAGTCTGGAGTTGAGCATGAGCAAGTTCTCTCAAAGGCAAAAAATTACCAAGAGCTCTACGAAGAGTTAGCAAAAAAATACTATTTTGATTTGCCAGTTAATATGATCCAGGTCGCGGTAAATGATGAGTTTTCAAATCTTGAAAATTCACTCCTTGATCAAGCGAAAGTGGTTTTTATACCTCCTGTGGCCGGAGGATAAGTGATGTTTTCAATTTCAAGTCTTGAGATATCTTCACAACAATTGCATCAGGATATTCAAGATCAGCGATCAGGTGCGGTTGTTATTTTTGAAGGGATCGTCAGAAACCATAATCAAGGCTTAGATGTTAAAAGCTTGGAGTATCAAGTTTATCATGAGCTTGCCCAAAAAGAGGGTGATAAAATTCTCCAGGAAGCCAAGCTTAAATTTAATATTCACCATGCAAGGGCCGTTCACCGTGAGGGGCATTTACGGCTAGGAGAGGCGGCAGTGTGGGTGGGGGCAACTGCAAGCCATCGAGATGATGCTTTTAAGGCGACTCGCTATATTATTGATGAAATAAAACATCGCTTACCTGTTTGGAAAAAAGAGCATTATCTTAAAGCAGAAGCAAAGTGGGTTTTTTGTCGCGACCATCATCATCATGTTCACTTTGAAGAAAAAGATTTCTATCAAAAACAAAAAAATATTTTAGATCAGACACGCCTTAAGAAGGCCCGTGTTCTTATGGTTGGTCTCGGAGGCCTAGGGTGTCCTGCTTCCGTCAATCTGGCCCTCGCCGGAGTTGGGAAGTTAATATTAGTTGATTTTGATAAAGTCTCATTCGATAACCTTCATCGACAGTTTCTTTTTAGACCCCAGCATGTTGGGGAGTCTAAGGTTAAAATCGCTGCGAGTCTTCTGAGGGAAATGAATCCGTTTATTGAAATTGATTATCATGAGTCTTTTTTTAGACCTGAACATCTTGAGGGTATCGATTTTGTTATTGATGGAACTGATAATATGAAAACAAAATATCAGATCCATGATGCTTGCTTAAAGTATCGTCTGCCTCTCTTAAGTGCTGGACTCTTTAGAGATGATGCTCAATTGAGAACGATGATTCCAGGTGACGGGTGCTGGCGTTGTTTGCAAGATGTTGTGCCGGATGATGCTTTATTTGGTAACTGTAATGATTTTGGTACCACTGGCGCTTGGGCCAATACCGCCGGGTCAATTCTCGCCTCTGAAGCCCTAGAGCTGATTTCAACGGGTAAGAACTCTACTTCAGAGATGGTGCTTCACCTCAACTTGAGGACTTTGACCTCTTTTAAAGTAAAAAAAGGTCGTAAGGAAGATTGTCATTATTGTGCCGGAAATTTTGAACTTGTGGACACATTCATGGAAGTGGATGAGGCCATGTCAGGTGACATTCTTGATATCCGCCATTTGAGTGATGATGAAGTGCTGAAGTCCATTCAAAGTCGAGAGAAAGTTATTCTCTGTTGTCATCGTGGTCATCGCTCTTTAAAAGTCACTCAATGGCTAAGAGGCCAGGGGCATGATCATGTTTATTCACTTCGTGGTGGGGCCCCTAATTGAGTGGTTCTATTTTTTAAGTGACTCACCATTTGAGTGACCTCATTTTTAAAATCAGTATCGCTCATCATTAAGCCATTTAGGTTACCACTCCAATTTCTTACAAGGGCCGCGATGGCCACAGTCTCTTGAATTTCTTCTTTGGTTACCCCTTCCATGATGGCCGAGAGTGTGTGGAAATAAACGCAATAAGAGCATGGAATTTGAGAAGCAACCGCAACACCTAAAAGAGCTTTATATTTTAAGGGGATGGTGGTGTATGAATTAAATGATAAGCCTTTAAATTCTCGCCAGGTACCAACTAAACTGGATCTTGGGTATTGGGTGAGAAAGTTGGGAACAAAACCAAAGACTTTTTTAGCATCTTTAAAAACATCATCGGGCGTTTCGATCTTTTTTTCTTCACTTGCTGGGGCCATTTCCATCGCCTGAAAGTTTTTTAAATTATTTTGATACATGAGTGCTTTATCGATTTCACTGCGATATTCTCCTGGGTCAAGTTGAATCCCATGAAAAAACACACTCCATTTTCTGGTTAGCCCTGCAACTGCAATGGCCTCTTTCATTTCAAGCTCGCTTGCCTTATAAAATCTGGCAAATTCAGTGTGAAAAATTTGTCCATATCGGCAAGGGATCTGATTGGCCACGGCAAGAGCAATGAGCTCCTTGTACTTTGAAGGCAGAATGGTTTGGGGATTGAGTAATAATCCTTTGAAATCAAGCCAGGCCCCAGCAATACTAAAGGGCGGATAATCTTTAAGAAAGCTTGGGAGAATTCCTAGCTCTGTTCTGATGTCTTGGTAAATATTTTCAATTTCCGGTTTGGTTGAAGAAGCTGATGAACTTTGAAATTGAAAAAATGTAAGTAGGATAACGAGGGATAAATTTATTTTTTTCATATAAGTCTCCTGGAAGAGATCCTTGGACTTATGATGCAGAGAACTTTTCCCTTCTGCATCTTAATCACAACTAAAGAATAGCAGATGAATTAGATGAGTCTTTTATCTCGAGCTTGAATCAGTTCCGCGGCGATACTGATGGCAATCTCTTGGGGATGATTTGAACCTATAGGTAGACCAATAGGAACTCTAAGTTTCTTAATGAAATCCTGAGAAATTCCTAGATCACTCAGTTCTTTCTTTATTTTGATCCCTTTGACATCAGATCCAATAACACCAACATAGGGACAATCTGGAGCATGGCTAGCAATTTCTTCTAAAATGGGAACATCATGAGCATGACCCATGGTCATACAAAGAAAGAAGCTTTGAGGAGAAAAATTTTTAACCATTTCTTTTGGGTGTGGGTGATGGATGGCCTTGATATTTTCAAGTTTCTTAATCCAATCTTCACGTGAATCCACGCACGTTATTTGGCAGGCAAGTGGAGACAAAACCCGAGTCAGGGCCTGAGAAACATGACCAGCACCAAAAATAATAATCGGCCAATGGGACTGTGGAAAATGCTCAAACAGAAACGTCACTTCACCACCGCAGGACATGCCGATATCAGTCTGGAGATTCCAAGTTGTGAGCTGTGGTTGAGATTGAGTTTTGGCAGTAAGAATTTCTTTGGCCTTTTGAATCGCCGCCATTTCAACTTTCCCACCACCAACAGTCCCAGCAAATAGACCATTTTCAGTGACAATCATTTTTGCCCCAGGGTCTTGAGGAGCAGACCCCCTGGCCCCAGTCATGGTCACAACCACAAAAGAGACGGCTTCATCTTGTAAGTGTTGGCACTCTTTCCAAAGATTCATGGTTCCCACATTTTAAATTTTTCAGGATCAATCGCTCTAAGGATTCTTTCTGATGTCGCTGGGATTTTAATTTGAGGGAATTTGTCCTCATATCTTTTGAGATAGCTTAGAGCATTGTTAATTGCCGTCCAGGCACTAATGGCCAGCAGAAGAGGAGGTTCGCCAACGGCCTTTGTCCCTCGGACATTGGCGCGATTCTCATCATTATTTAAAAGCTCTATATTAAAAAGACGAGGAGTATCTTGAATACTCGGGATTTTATAAGTACTTGGTGCATGGGAGAGTAAAAAACCTTGGTCATTATAAAAAAGATTTTCAGTTGTGACCCAACCGAGGCCTTGAATATAGGCACCAGAGACTTGACCCACATCGAGATCATGGTTAACGGGGCGACCAAGGTCCATAAGAATGTCGGTTCGTAAAATTTTAACTTCTCCCGTGTCACGCTGGATACTCACTTCAGTACAGGCCGTACCTTGAGTAAAGTATAAAAAGGCATCACCTTGCCCCGTGAGCTTATTAAACTCAATTCCTGGGATGCGATAAAAAGAATAGTCAGCAAGTGAGATTCGATTCAGATAAGCTTCAACTACAAGAGACTTGAATTCAATTTTTTTAGAGGAGTTATTCTCATGAAAAACATAACCATTCTCAAAAATAATTCCAAAGTAAGTAGCTATCCCAGAAGTCCAGAGCGCCCCTTCATTGGGATCATTGACATCTAGATTAGGTGTTTTAAGAACAAATTCGGCTTGAGTTCCAAGTCCGGCCGTACGAGAGGCCCACTTCTCCTGTGGTAAATCTAAAAGATAGGCCGCTAGTTCACTCAGCCTCTTTTTAATTTTCCTTGTGGCAAGAAGAGCTGCCGCTCCATTGAGATCCGTGCCACTTGAGGCAGCAGTAGGGGATGTATTCGCATTCTTATCTGTTCGAGTGGGCATCACTCTTGCTTTTGAGCGATCAAGACCCAACTCAGAGGTCACCATTTCACTAATGCGGGCATTCACACCCTGGCCCATCTCTGTGGCCCCTGTACTAATTTGTAAACTTCCATCAAGATGAACGATGACAAGGGCATTGGCCTGGTTAAGAAACCTTGTGGTGAATGAGATTCCGAATTTAACTGATGTCAGAGAAAGACCTTTAAGAGTCGAGAGATTTGACTGGTTATGCTTTTCAATTTCCAAGCGACGTTTTTTATAATCACACTTGGATTCAAGTTCTTCATGAAGCCTTGCGAGTTGGTTATTTTCAACTTCTTGTCCATAGTGAGTTAAATTTTTTCCATCTTGATCAGAATAAAGATTTAATTTTCTAATTTCGAGCGCATCTTTTTTTAAGAAGTGGGCGATTTCCTCAAGGGCTTTCTCAATTGTGGCCACACCTTTAGGGCCTCCAAAACCACGAAAGGCCGTATGGGGGTGATGATGGGTTTTGCAGACCTGTCCAGTCACGCGCATATTCGGAATAAAATAAGAATTATCAGAATGGAGCATCGCCCTTTCCATGATTGAAGTGGAAAGATCCGCATAGGCGCCACCATCACTATAAAGCTGAACATCCCAACCGAGGATTTTCCCCTCGTGATCAAAACCGATGCGATAATGATTTTCAAATGGGTTTCTTTTCCCCGTCATGATCATATCATCATCTTTAGTCAGACAGAGTCGTACTGGTCGCTTAAGTTTTTGAGCACAAAGAGCTGCCATGGCAGCAAAGGGAGCAGCTTGAGATTCTTTTCCACCAAAGCCTCCACCCATTCTTTTAACTTGAACGACGATATCTTTATCAGGCAGCCCTAGAGCGTGGGCCACGACGTGTTGAGTTTCTGTCGGATGCTGGCTTGAGGAGTGAATTTCAATCTGTCCATCTTCAAGTGGGTAAGCAATTGTCGCCTGACTTTCAAGATAAAAGTGATCATGACCTTGAATCTCAATTTTTCCTTGAATCTTGTGAGGAGCAGAATTCATCGCCTCTTCAATTTGACCTCGTTCAATTTTTCTTTGATCACCAATAAAAGATTTGACGAATTTGGCCTGATCGATGCTTAAGACAGCTCCAAGATCAGAGTATTCAATCACAACTTTTTGTTTTGCTCTTTGAGCTGCTTCCAGCGTTTCGGCCACGATTAAAGCAATGGGTTCTCCGGCAAATTGTACTTTTTCATCAGCGAGAATTGGTTGATCTTTAAAGATCGCGCCCCAAAGATTATGGGGGATGTCTTTGGCGGTGAAAACTTTAATGACCTTGGGTTGTTTGAGAACCTCTGTGAAGTCAAGTTTAGTGATTAAGGCATGGGCCCGGCTTGAATAAAAAACATCAACAAAAGCCTCATTAAAAAGAATTGGCCGATCATCAACATATTCACTTTCACCAGTCACATGGGTGTGAGCAGAGTCATGAGGAAG
>CANEVK010000096.1 GCA_947442115.1 Bacteriovoracaceae bacterium
AGTTCTTATCGGAAGGGTGGAGTGGATCGGGTTGCCTGATATCAAAATTAAACTCAAGGCAAGAATCGATACTGGGGCCAAGACCACATCAATGCATGCTGTGAACATCGAGGAAGTCGAGCAAAGAGGAGAGCTTTTTGTTAAATTCCAATCTGTCGATGCAGAAGGTAAAGTCGTTGAACTCGTAAGAAAAGTTGGCACGACTCAGAAAGTTTCAAATACTTCAGGGTTTGTCTCACGAAGATATGTCATCAAAGAGAAGCTCAAAATTGGTGGAATTGAGAAAGAAGTTCTTATCAATCTTAATGACAGAACTAAGATGGAATATAAATTTTTAATTGGGCGAAATGTGCTTCTGGGACGATTTATCGTTGATGTGGCCCGTTCTCACGTTCTGGGTGATTAATTCATGAGAAAAATTATAGCACTAATTACGGCATTTCTTATTATGGCCCCCTTGGGAATGCTGTTTTATAAGTCCCAGGTTCTTAAATTATCTCTCTTGCCAGAAATGGTAGATGATGTTTGGAATTTTCACCTTAGTGCCAAACCCAAGGGCGATAAAAATTCATTCTCTTTTCCAATTCCGAAGCCTGGCCCAGGATTAAAAATAACTGACGAACGAATAAAATCAAAAAATTTTGAAATATTTATTGATTCAAACTCTGATAGTGCCTTGGCCACATGGTCTTCAAAAGATTTTATTAAACAAAAGGTTAGCTATTCCGCTCGTATTGACCTGAAACCAATTTCTTATAAAAACATTCCAAAAGATAATACTGAAAATTATCCAAAAGGTTTGCAACAGTACTTAAAGATCCCCAAATTAATTCCAGAGGATGTCGCCGCTATCAGTAATCTAGAAAGCGCCATCCTTGAAGGTAGTGAGGATAAGACAAGTGTTATTCGAAAAATTTACTACTATGTAGAAGAGGAAATTCAGCGTAATACGGATATTAAGACCATTCATGAAACCCTCAATACTGGTAAAGGCTCACCACTGATTAAGGCCAAGCTTTTTAATATCATGGCCAGACGTCAAAAGGTGCCATCACGTATTGTTGTGCTGGTGAAAATGCCAGAATTTAAGAAACAAAAAAATGCTAAATTACGTTTTACCTTCGCTAACGAAGTATTCCTGAATAATAAATGGATCCCGATCGATACGAATCGTGGATTCTTTGGGGAGCGTCCAGATCAATTCATGGTCGTTCATCGTAATTATGATGAAGTGGAAAAGATTATCTCAAAGAAAAAAGTGAGCTATTCCATTCAAGCTGAACGTGCTAGGATCAATCGTTTTAACAAAGCAGAGTTTAAGAAGGAAGTTAAACGAACTGACTCCATCTTCTCACGTTTAAGCCTGTACCGTTTACCTTTACCACTTCAAACGATGTTTACAACTATTTTGCTTATTCCTCTTGGAACTTTAGTTTTATCTATTGCTCGAAATATTATTGGTATTCCTACTTTTGGTATCTTTACTCCCATCATTCTCACTCTTTTCTTTAAAGAGACATCACTTGGGTTCGGTGCTCTTTTCTTTTTTATAGTCGTTTTGATTGGTATTGCAGAAAGGTATGTTTTGGATAAGTTTTATCTCCTTGCAGTTCCAAGGCTCTCTATTATTCTCACGTTTGTGATCATGCTGATGATTGGTTATTCACTATTTAGTACTGATATTTCCTTCATTTCACAAAAACACCTGGCATTCTTTCCTATTGTGATTGTCACTACAAATATTGAGCGATTATCCATTATGATTACTGAGGAGGGGCTATTTAATACGCTTAAAACCCTTCTTGGAACATTGGCGATCGCCATCATGGGGTACCTGCTTTACTCAATCCAATCATTAGAAATGTTTATGTTCACAAATCCTGAGCTCTTACTCACAGTCATTGGTTGTTTAATACTCATAGGTAAGTATAAGGGCTATCGTATTTCTGAATTTATTCGATTCAGGGATCTCGTAAGGCAAAAAAAGAAATTGGAGTCTAAAGCTCATGATCTTCCATGAATTAAAAACAATGGGCATATTAGGGATCAATAATCGTGTCGGAAGATACATCTTACGTCATAACAAACGCTCCCAATATCCTCTTGTCGATAATAAGGTGCTGACAGCGAGAAGGGCCGAAGCTTGGGGAATAGCGATGCCCGAGAATTATCTTGTTATTGAAAATTATGGAACTCTTAAGAATTTAAAAAATAAACTACAGCAATATGAATCCTTTGTGATTAAACCAGCTAACGGGTCTCAAGGAAATGGGATCATCGTTTTCAAAGAAGTCATTAGAGATTTTGTTGATGGTGAGGAGAAATTACTTTTTAGAAGATCTAATGATAAATTAATGGAACTCGATGAAGTTAAGCACCATATTTCTGGAATTCTCTCCGGTTTGTATTCTTTGTCTGGTCAGAGTGATGTGGCCATTATTCAAGCAAAAATTGATAAGCATCCTATCTTTAATGATTACTCTTACGGGGGAATTCCCGACATTCGTGTGATTGTCTTTGAAGGCTTCCCCGTCATGAGCATGGTTCGGTTACCCACAAAGTCTTCCGATGGTAAGGCCAATCTCCACCAAGGGGCCATTGGTGCTGGGATTAATTTGAAAGATGGATCAACTAATAATGCTGTTATTCGAAATCAAGTGGTGACTCATCATCCAGATACAGAACATCGATTAGAGGGGTTAGTTCTACCTTTCTGGCGTGAGATTTTGGAACTGGCCTCTCATTGTTATGATATGGTTGGGCTTGGCTACTTAGGTGTTGATATCGTTTTAACTCCGGATAAAGGGCCAATCCTACTTGAGCTGAATGCACGTCCAGGTTTAGGAATTCAGATTGCTAATCTTGCAGGGCTTGTTCCCAGATTAGAAAAAATTCAAAAAGAAGCACCTGTAAATCTCATGGCAAAAGATCGTGTCGAATATTCGATGAAAAATTTTTAAAGACTTTCAAAAACTGCGTAAATTTCTGGAATAGTCTGCGCGAGAAGTAGTTTCCTACGATGAACTTCACCTAAATCAAGCCCTTCAAACATAAAGCGAGATACGGATTTCGTTTGTTTCAAAAGTCCACGATCAGAAATGTTTTCCAGTTCCAGTTGGTGACGATATTCTTTAAAAAACGTTTTAATTCTTTTTGCTCTTTCTATCGAGGTTTCATTAAAATGACCCATTCTATAATCTTGCGCCATCCATGGAGATTTGAGAGCACCTCGGGCGACCATAACCCCATGGCAGCCAGTCTCGTTCATCATTCGGTCAACATCACTTGTACACCAAACATCTCCATTGCCAATAATAGGGACGTGAGAGAGTTTGACTGCTTTTTCAATAAAACTCCAAACGGCCGGAACTTTATACATCATATCCCTAGTCCTTCCATGAACAGTGATAAGCTCGACTCCCTCATCATTTAGAATTTTTATAATAGTTTCAAAATCATTGGTATGATGAAAACCAGTTCTCACCTTGGCTGTAAGTCGACCATTAAAATTTGATCTGATGTTTCTTATAAGTGTGCGAAGTAAGTCGAGATCGAGGAGAAGTGATGATCCTCCGCCATTTTTTGTGACTGTATTTGAAGGACATCCCAAATTGATATCAAGCCATGGGTAACCCAGATCCAGAATCTCCTTCACCATGTCGATTGTGAAGGCCCGGTGAGAGGTTAGAATCTGAAACATGGTCTTATTTTTTATCTGTTCGTCATTTGAAAGATCTACCCCAAAGTGCTTGATAATATATTTACGAGGATAATGTCCGGCCGATGGAACTCGAAGAAAATCTGTCGCAAGGTAATCCCATTCTGGGTAAAGCTTCAGAACTGTCTTCCTGAAGGCTTCATCAGTGATGCTTTCCATCGGTGCAAAGAAAAGTGATCCCTTAGGGACAGGACTAAGTGTTGGCATGCTCTACGGCTTTTTCTCTCAAGCGAAGTATGAGCAGAGTAGAGAGAATCAAAATTTTTATTGAATCCAAAGTCACATAAGTACGATGATAGAACTGATGCTCCTGTTGAATATCTTGAATTCCTGCAATCGCTATAAGGCCCAGGGAGTCAGCTTTTTTCCAAAGGAGAGTCAGCTCTGCTATCTTTGGGGTGAGATAAGAAAAATAAATCACAACGATAATTGAGGCTGAAATGGCCAAGAAAAAATGAATAATTGTTTTATTATATTTTTTGAATTCAAGTGAAATAAGGCAAACAAGGATTGATGACAGAATTAATTCTAAAAGATTCATCTTAGTAAAAAGGGCAACACCAAGCTCGCCTGCATTGAAAAAATTTTCAATGACCTGGAAGACTGTAGGGACAACGGCAAAATCAACCAGACAGGTTGTCCCTAGCCAAATACTTAAAAAAATTAAAATCAATTTTTTAGTCATTATAAATTCTAGAAAAACAACCGAAGTCTAATTCAACATGACCGAAAACGAGATGAATATCAAAAGAGTCTGCAGATTTGCCTATCACTTGAGAGGGAACTGCAACACTGCCATCGACGTGACTATCAACAATCTTAAAGATATCAAATCCATTCTTATTCTCAGAGTATTCAATATTTAAAAGTATTCTTTCGTCCTCTGGATTTTGCATGCCTGATGAAAGAAAGAGAGTTCCTGTTTTGTTAGTCGTGAGGTTTACAACGGCTACATCTGTACTATCAGCTAAAATTGAGCACTGGATGTATTGACGGGCCCAGACAGTAGAGGTCGTAATAAGTGCAATTGTAAGAGCTAAAAATTTCATCAGAATTCCCCTTTTTATAGCTTGTTTGATTTATCAAACGGCTGAGAAATTGAGAAGAGGGATTCTAAGATTTTAGCAAGATAGATAAGGGCTTGATAATACGATCAGGCGAGCAAGTAAAATTTCCTCATCTCAAGACTCTTTTTTACATCTTTAAATCAATTCGATAGATAAGCACCCACAACATCAAGTGGAGCCTCAATGAAAAAGTTTTCAGTCCTTCTCCTGTGCCTTTTATCTCTCAAGAGCTGGGCCATTAAACTCTCTGATTATAGTCCTTACAAATTTGAAGCCTTATTTACAAATCCTGTTTGTGAAACTTACTCCTATATGACTCCGATTGTTTCTGAAAATGGTAAGATATTGGAGTCCAAGCCAAAAAACGTATACTGCAAACCTGCCGATGAAGCGGCTTCTGTAGCCAGATCTGATTCTCCTCAGTACCGCATCATTGAGTGGATTTCTGATAAAGACACAAAAGAACTTTATCTGGCCTACCTCAGTTTTAGTTCAAAAAATGTAGTGAAGGCCCTTTGTTCCGCTGTTTCTAAAGGGGTTAAGCTTTCGATGGTATTAGATGGAGGAGAGGATGGAAAAAATCCTTCACCTAACAAAGATGCTGAAGCCTTAAAAAAATGTGGCGATTCTTCGCTCGTTCAAGTGACTTATCGAGGAAGTACTACTGGACTTGGATATGCTCATAATAAAATCCTCATTGTGAATCCTGGTTCAAAAACCACAAAAGTTTTATTCTCCTCAGGTAATATGACTGGCGGGACAAGTATCAACCATGAGAACTGGAATTTTGTCACAACCTCAGGAAAATCTTATTTTGCCCAGGCCCATGTTTGCGTAATTGAATCCATGATTAAGGCCGGGGATACAAAATCAAATTTCACTAAATCGCTTAATGAGTGCAGAAGTCAAATCTCTGCACAACCTGAAAGCGATATTCAGGTTTTTTTCTCCCCCGTTGATGGCGCGCAGGCCTTAGCGAAGGTCACGGAAGCCGGAAATAACTCTAAACTTATTGAGGCGATGTCTCATCGCTTTTCTGGACAGCTCGCGGATTTATTTAAATCACTGCTTGAGAACAAAAAAGAGATTAAGTTTATTCTTGATGATGATATTTACTGGTCGTACAAGCGCCATCAAAATGTCGGACGTAATACAAGTTTTGAAGCCTTTAAAATTTATAAAGATTTGATTGAAGTTGGAATGAAGACTCGTTTTCTTCAAACGAACCAAAATGTTTTTCAGCTTCAGCACAATAAGTTTATGATTTTTACTTTTGAAAAGGGTGGAGCTGTATTTAATGGCGCCGGAAACTTTACGACAGCGGCCTTCACTAAAAACTTTGAGAATTTCTATTACATCACCATACCAGAAGTGGTTCTGGCCTATAACAAGCAATACGATTTATATTTTAATGAAATGGCTACAGTTGATAAGGATATGCCTAGGGATTATGTAAATCCCTAGGATATTTTAGATTTAGTAACTTCTGAATTCACTGCTATCAAAGCTTACATCTAAATTTGCAGGTTGGTACTCTATAGGCAGGGTGTTGGAACCGCCTGAGGATGCCTGCTCAATGCCTTTACCGTAAAGCTTCTGACATGGACTTCCACTGAATCCACCTGTCATGATCACAGCACCATTCTTCTTTACTTCACAACCCCCACTGGCCGTGACTTTGACATCCATAATGTTAAACTGAGGATCTGTACTGAGTAGAGGATTATTACTAGAAGTTGTAGTCGTTGTCGTTAAAGAATTTTGATCAAAAGGGGTGGCCGTAAATGAATCTGCATTCGCCCAGTTATTATTCACGACCGTATTCGTTGTTGTTCCCGTAGGAGCACTTGGAGCATCACTTACGGCTGTTCCGGAAGAGACACTCACTGGAGCGGTTTCATTGTAGGTTGGAAATGTTTGTGGGGACGATGGTGAACTCGGAGAAGTTTGGGTGCCTGAAACAACTGTTTCTTTAGCTGCCATCACATTGATTGAAGATGCAAGAGCAAGTAAGGCCACAAGTAATTTAATTTCTCTCATATATACTCCCTATAATGTCGTTATGATCTCTTATTGTGATTATCTCTTCGGTTTGAATTTAAATAAAGTTCAGTGTTACTCCAGAGCTTTTAGTTTTTGTAACTACTTGTTTTTAATGGGGCTTGGCGTTTTCTGACCAGTCTTGCTCTGGCGCAAAAAGTTGGCAGTTTTATGGGGAGGCGGCGGAGTTTAAATGATTGAATTCAACCCCCTTCCCAAGAAATTTGTTCCTATTTTTCAAGACATGGTTAAGATGTTCTTATGAATACAAAAAATCTACTAAAGTCAGTTTCAGGTTTTTCAATGGTCGAAATCATGGTGGCGGCTGCACTTCTTGGAGGTCTATCTCTAGGGGTGGTCAAACTCATGGAAAACGCCAATAAGGCTTCAAAGACAATTGAAGTCAAAGACGACATCATTCAAATGGAGCGTTTGATTACAGATGTCCTGAACAGCCCAAACAACTGCGAAGCCACTCTTGGTGAAAAAACCATCGGAAGTAATATTCCTGTGATCTATCAAATCATCAATAACCAGCCAGTCCCTAAATTCAGTGTCTCAACTGCAACATCCAATTCAATTCAGATCACATCCATGAAAATCAAAAATGTAGACCCGAATGGAAGTGATGGTTCTACAGCTCTGGCAAGTCTAGAGGTTACTTTTAAAAAACCCAATGGCGCCCTTGGTGGTTCCGAAATCAAAAAAGAAATCGTACTCAATGCAAATCTTTGTCAGAAAAAATGGATAAAACATACTGTCATGAAGGATCTCATTAGTCTGTGTAATGGGAAGATAGTAGATGGACCAAATAAATGGGGGAGCACCTACTGGGCCGCTTGTCAGGATTGTTCCATGCTTTCGTCAAAGACGATTTACTCCTGTCAGTCCCGGGGTGGTACAGGTGTTGATATTGGAAATATCAGTAAAATCGCCTGCTATAATTTAGGTGGTACTTTTGATGATGTAACCTCAAATTGCGATATTAAAGAAAAAGTCACCCAGGATAGTTGTTATGCTCTTGGGGGACAAATTAATCCGCAAGGAGAATGTCGGTTTGATAATGCTAAGTACACTCTAGCAGATTTTATTAAAGAGCTAGCCAAGAAAGAGGCTCCTGAATGTGTAGTGCTTCCTGCCTGTGGTGGGAAGTATCCAAATCAGATTTCTATCTTTAAAGTTAAAACGGATGTTGCATCAAATTATACAGAGTACAAAATTAAATGTACTGCTAATTATCAAAGGTACTGGTGGCAGGGTGGATTGCTCAATACACCAAATGCAAAGTCTCTTCTTTGCGCCGCTAACTATAGTCAGTACGGTTCGACGACTCAAAGTTGCGAGACTGTAAGCCGTAGTTCAGCTGCGACCTGCTATAATCCAGATTGGATTTTATCTTGTTCGGGATGTGGGAGTGGATGCTTTGAGAAAAAAAGCCAATCTTGCAGCATAGTTTCAAGTGACGTGAAGACAGAAACAGTTATTGGTGATGCGTTCCTGTATAACTGCTGTAGATAATTAGTAGCTAGACTCGACTTGGATGACAGGTCGGATGACATTTTTAAAGAGCTCAAGATCATTTTTTAAGACCATCGCTTTAATGGTTTCAATGTCTGTGGTTGAAATTTTAAATAAGTCCGAATGATTGACTCTTAGAACGTGGTTAATTTTATTGGGAGCTGATGAGGTATCAACCATAATAAGTTCATTCGGTTTTAAGTGCTGAACAAAATTTCGGTTGAGATCACCAAAAATAAAAAAGACCATGAGGTAAGTGATCTGATCTTTTTTATCCGCAAATGAGAAAGAGGGATCAAAAAGAACATTCTTTAATCGATAATTAAAATTGAGAAATATATAAAGGCTATTTTCCTGGTGAAGTGTGCCTTCAAAATGTTCGGGATTTAATTTTAGAAAATCACAAAACTTGATCTCATTTTCAGTCTGACATTTTTTCAAAGAAGCAAGCTCGGTAATCTTTTTAATGACTTCTGATGGAGCTTTTGATGTCTGCTCAAGAGGGATTTCAGATTTCTTCTCATCTTTATTAACATCGTATTGAGAAAGAAAATATCCCAATCCTAGACTTAAAAGGATGAGAAAAAGATAAGGACTTTTTCCAGACTTCTGATTGGTCTTTGGGGGAGGAGTGAATTTTTTTACTCGAGTGGCATCATCTGTCTTAACTTGGGGTCTCTTGAGTGATTGATAAGTCCTTTCACCTTGGACATTCTTGGGAGTCTCCTCCTGAGGGGGG
>CANEVK010000097.1 GCA_947442115.1 Bacteriovoracaceae bacterium
CTCATGATGCTGAAATTTGACAGGCTTGGGCTCTATACGGGCTGGGGTCAGCGCTATTGGCTTAATGATCTTGTTATTTCTTATCGACGAGAAACCACTTATCAGTATATGCCCATTGGTTTTCGCTATGTTTGGCGTCCCTTTTATGTGAGTTATGAGACGAGGCATTTTTTAGGCGGAGTCAACAAATCATACATGGGTGACATTGGAGGCGGCAGGCATGACGTCACGATGAAGCAAAAATCGGGCAAAGGATATTCTGTAGAAGCTGGCTGGCTTATGCGAATTTCAACCTTTGATCTTAAATTTTCGTTTGCCTACGAGTACTGGGGAATCGATGATTCAGAGACCTCATTTGATGGAGTGGATACTTTGGTCGAGCCTCATAACAGTACGAACTCTTATATCTTTTCAGCGGGCGTATATTTTTAGATGACTTTGAGAATAAGTCCGAGATCAATTAATTCATTAAAAACTTCTTTTTTGGCCTGAGATAGTTCAATCGAAAGTTCAACCGGGCCATCCTCAAGTTTTTGCAAAGTCTCAAGGTGCTCAGGTTTCATATCTGTTTGTTGCGGGCCATTTTCTGGATGGTGATAAAGGCATAGGATATGGGAACGAGAAATAATTTGATGACGGCCCTTGGCCGCTTCTTCCATCATTTGAGAAATATCAAATTCAAAACTCAAAAAACGCAGTGTTGGATTGAGATGGTACCCACTTGAAGCTGGAAAATCGAATTCAGAATTTAAAAGCTCATTTTCCATGAGTTCAAAATAGGCCAGCTCAAAAAGATAGGGTGGACACTCCTCTTTTGCAGCCTTATCTTGCAAGAAAAGGGGAAAGCCAAAAACAAATTCTTCTATGTCCTGGGGAGCAGACTCATGAGTTGCAATATACTCTTGGGTAATAGTGTCCCAGTCTAAGTCAGAAAAAAAGCTCAGACTCGGAAAAGTGTCCTCTAAAGCATCTTGAAAATCTTGAAAGGCATTCATAAAGCGTCCAAATAAAAAGGGCCCTTGCGGGCCCTTAGAAAAAATTACTTCTTAGGTTTTGCAGGTTTTGTCTTTTCTTTACCATGATGCTCATCAGAGTGGTCATGATCTTTTCCAGACTCAACGTGCTCATGATCTTTATTATGGCCGTGTCCTTTGACTTCTTCATCATGATTAGGATGGTGCTTTTTATGATCATGATCTTTATGATGTTCATCATCATGTTTATGGTCACCTTTCGCTGGTACATGATGGTGTTCCTGATCATGATCTTCTATTACTTCCTTGCCTTTTTCTTCATGATGATCGGCCATGGCATTCCCCATGGCATAGATAACGGCAAGGGCAACTAATAAAACCTTCATATAATCTCCTTAGTGAGGTTGTGATTTCGTAAGCTCATTGACTTTTCGGCAAGGACAATGATTCCATAATAGGTAATGAATGATTTTCCGTTAGAAAAATACATTGATTTGGAGAATAATCCCTATCTTCTTGGTCGGGTAACTATCCATCAGGTCAAAGATCTTTTTCATGCAGAAGTTGACATTATTCATAGGGAATCCCACAAGATTTTTAAGCATGTGGGGATCATTTATCATCAGCATAGTTCTGAAGAGGCTTTGATCACTGGAGTGCAGAGGTTGAGGCTTTTTTTAGATCAAGTTGAATATAAGTCGAGTAAAACTCAGACTGCAAAAGATACGTTACACTGATTATTTAATTGTTTTACTAGCATAAGGATATGTTTTGTTACAATTAGAGCTTTTTCCAAGGATGGAATTTAAGTCTCTCTCGGACTTTCAGCGTCTAGAGTCAGCGCCTTTGTCTCTTAATGACAAAAAAAAATTAATTTCACATCTCGATTTTTTTCAAACTCCTAAGGCCAACGATGTTATCCGCCGCCAACATGCTCAGCACTTAGATAAAATACTGGGCTTTCGGCTGAAGTATATTGAAGAAATGCTGATCGCTGAGGCCAGAGGGTTTGATCCTGAAGGTTCTCACGAGAGTTGGGGGCCGGCGCTGCATGCGGGCGCCCAAACATGGGTGGGCCTTGACCTTCAAACTTTACAGACTCCATACTCAGAAATCCTACGTATCCTGCAATTGTTAAAAATTAAACCTTATCAACACATCGTTGATCTAGGGGCCGCGTATGGGCGCATGGGGATTGTTATTGGCGGGCTTTATATAAAAAATTCTTTTACGGGTTATGAGTATGTGAAGGGCAGAGTTGATGAGGGGAATAGGATTTTTCGTGAGCTGCACTTAGCTCGATGTCAGCTGCTGGAACAAGATCTTTATGATCGTAATTTTGAAATGCCCGAAGCAGATGTCTATTTTATTTATGATTATGGGCAAGTTGAACATATTGACTATACTTTAAAGCAAATTCAGCTCATCTCAAGGAAGCGTCCAATAAAGCTGGTTGTTCGAGGAAAATTCACTAAAAGAATTATTGCAGATAACCACTCCTGGCTAGATCTTAAGTACGAAGGTAAGCTCGAGGAGCTTTTTTCAATCTACACCGCTTTTGAGAATTAGCGGCAGATCCACTCTGGTTCAGAACCTGTAGGAGTGAGTTTTTTCTCTGATAAAAAGACACATTGTTTTTTCTGCTCGTGATTAACAGCAAGATAAAGATTTGTGTTTTTAAATGTTTTTTCTTTTTTATCCCAACCCAAGGCCTTCTCGAAATCAGACTGAGTTTTAAAAAAATCTTTTATATCTGATTCTTGAAAAGTTTTTTCAGGATTAATTTCAAAACCTTTTTGATTGTAACTAATCCAGTAGTAAAAGCTTCTGTCTTGGTAAGTAAAGCTCTGGTCTGCGATCTTAATTTTGCCCATTTCAACTCGATGAAGAGGATTGTAGGTCTTGAAAATAAATCCATCCTTCGTTTCTTGAGCTTCACTCGTTACAAATTCTGTCTCGATCACGGAAGTTGGAGCTAAGCTTTTTGAATTAAATAATTGAATCGTTAATTTATCTGGGTCAACACCATTCTCTTTTAAAAAAAGTACGGCCATGAGGTCCTTGGAAATTTTGTATCCCAGAGATTTTGAGCATAAAGAACTCTTGCCATGAAAGAGTTGGAAATTATTTAAGTGATCTTGATTGAGAGGAAGGAGTTCAGGAGTTTCCTTGGGATAATAAAAAACATACTCACCGTATTTCGCTTCACCCTGATCGGTTTTAGAACTCAGGGATCTGATTTGAATTTGAATCCGCTGGTCGCCAATTTTACAAAAAGTATTATCACGAGTGTAGGTTTTTTCCCTAAGATTTCTCATCTCGGTTGAGTGAGCTAAAAGCGAGCTGATTAATATAAGCAGAGTGAACATAAGAAAATGCTAACTCACTCGTTGCTAAAAAAAAAGAATTAATAAAGAAGAAAAGGCCTACGTCGTTGAGCAAAAATTTTAAGTTCCTGATCAATGATCAATCTCGTCTTCTCCCACTGTTCTTGTCTTCTAATCGCCTCTACTAATTTTTGAGATCCATAGATTTGGGGAAAGATTTGATTCATGGATAGGCGATCCTTAAACTTTGAAACGAGGACTAAAGATGTTTTATAAGTGAATTCATCGGTTCTGATCTGGTTAAAGTTACCACTGATCTTGACCCCAAAAGCTTCCTGACCGACATAAAGTGCTCGAGTTACTTTCCATTGATGGGTCTTAAATTCAAGACCCGAAAATTGGAGTCTATTTAATTCTACTGCCAACTCTTGCGCCTCAACACTGCTGATCCATGGTGCCCCCAAAACTCTAAAGGCTTCTTCGTTCGTTTGCCCTCTTCCAACCGCCAGGTTAAAGTTTTCTAAACTTCCCCAGAGGGCATAAAGAGCAACTTGATCTAGATTTACAAGAGCGGGGGATGGGGCCAGCCACTCTCTATCAAGTTGGGAGAGTAAGTGTTCTCGCTTCCAGCCACGCACGGGAATAATACTTAATTGAGTGCCCAAATTATTTTCAGCATTAATCATTTGGGCCAGCTCACCTAAAGTCATCCCATGGCGAGTGGGGATGGTGTGTTGGGCCGTAAAATGTCCTGCAAGTTCTTTATCCAGAACTTTCCCCTCTATCACTTGGCCACCTAAAAGATTTGGTCGATCGAGAATAATCACTTCAATTTTTAAGGGCGCTGCTGCTTTCATGACTTCGGCAATCGTTGAAAAATAAGTGTAGTAACGAACACCAACATCTTGGAGATCAATCACGATCGCATCAATGGATTTTAAATCTTCTGCCCTTGGTGCACGAGTCCCGCGCTTATAAAGTGAAATAACCGGAAGCCCAGTTCTTTCATCTTGTCCATCTTCCACCCAATCATCGGCCATAGTTCTGAGACCATGCTCAGGGGCAAAGATTTTTTTTAAGGTAAAATTTTGATGGAGAATATCAATAAGATGAAGTCCGTCTTTGGATCTGCCCGCAGCGTGGGTGAGGGCCGCTAGCCTTTTGCCTTTTAATTTTTCCGCAACCTCAAATTCTTGAAGACGATCAATACCATAATCAAGAGCAAAGACGGGAAGCATTATAAAAATGGTGGCAAAAAGTAGGATGAGTTTCATAGGGATTTGATACCTTTTGGATCTTTCTTCGTCTATCCATGTCCCTCTGATAGGGTGAAAATTATAGGGCCAAAGCTTTGATTTTTTAATAGGATGGGACTATGAAAAATATGTTTTGGCGAGGTCTGGCCATTTTCAGTGTTTTACTTGTGGCCACGACATTGATGATGGATCTTTTGAAGATGGATTTTGGAACAGTTAACTTCTGGGACAAGCATGGCATCTTTTTTCTTTTCTTTATTGCTATTTTTCCTCGTCTTACGCTGCTCTTTTCGTCAGTCGCTTTTGGTGGCTTTTTGTGGTGGCTGGGTTTTTTCTTTTGCCCTAGAATTCTCGTCGCATCCCTTGCGACTGTTGCCTATTTCCATACCAACCCCGTACTAGTGACCTTAAGCTGGCTCATTGCTCTTGGGGGAGAAGTTTTTGAGAAGTGGGGCATCGGTCGAGGGCGCTTCAAAGTTCATACTTATCGAGCTGGAAATTTTGGTGGCCCAGCTCGAGAAGAACAATTCAGGTCTCAAACAACTATTCAAGATTCAGATGTGATTGAAGCCGAATTCACTAAAAAATCTTAAAGATTTCTGAGAATTCTTAAAACGTCTGAGGCTTCAGATAAATCATTCTTAGCGCGTTTAATGAGTCCAATCAATTCGGCTTGAGTGATTTTGCCTTTGGCCAGCATTTGACAACCAACATCCTCTAACAAGTCAGTTTGTCTTCCTACCGTGAGATGTTGTGGCCAGAGGTTATCCACACCATTCGATCCACCTGCGCATAAAGGGATGTAATGATCAATCTTATAACTTGAGCGTCGGTCTGAGGGCATGGTGTAACCCAGTTTCTTATAAGATTGAAAAACATGATCTTTCAGTTCAGAAGAAACATCTCTCTCACAATAACCAATTCTTTCAGGATACCGATAAGTATCAGGCCGAGCACAAAGCTCACCAGGGGTCATTTCAGGGTGAGGCCCCAGCGGGAAACTTTCCGCAGCAAAGGCCAGACTTAAGTGAAGAGCAAGAAGTGGAATAAGTATTTTCATGGGAGGCAGTTCTAGCAGGGAAAGTGATTTAACTTAAGCCCTTGTGAAGATTTTACCAAGGCCCATGAGACGATTAAGTTATTGAAAGATGGTTAGAACTAAATCTTTTGAAGAAGTTTTAGTAATTTTTTTTGATCGTATTTCTTGGCCGCCTTTTCCATCCATTCAGCATGACCTTTGAGTTTTTTTGTCACGACTTTTAAAACTTCAAGCCTCGTGAAGCGCTTAGAATTTGCTGCAATCAGATGCCAAGGGGAAGAAGCGGAATGATTTTTTTTCATCAATTCATCCACGGCCTTGACGTACTCATCCCATTTTTCACGAGCACGAATATCATCCATGGAAATCTTCCATTGCTTATAGGGATCATCAATCCTTGCTTTGAAGCGTTCGAATTGCTCATCCTTACTAATGGCAAGAAATATTTTAATCAGCACAACTCCATCATTAGTTAGTTGGGCTTCAAATTCATTAATTTCTTGATAGGCCCTTTTGAGTTTTTCACTTTCAGTTAAAATTTCAACTTTCTCCACCAGCACTCGACCATACCAGCTGCGATCAAAAATAGTGATGTGGCCAGGAGAGGGGAGTTCTCGCCAAAATCGAAAGAGCCAGTGCCTGCCCTGATCATCAGCGGAAGGCGCCCCAATCGGGATAACCTTAAAACTTCTTGGATCAAGGCTTTCAGTTAACTTTCTAATCGCTCCGCCTTTTCCAGCGGCATCAAAGCCCTCAAAAATAATCACCACACGGTCTTTCTTGTGAAAAACACCTTGTTGGATTCTCAGCATCTGAAGCTGGAGATTGTTTGTCTCATCCTCCATGGCCTCTTTGTCCTGTTCTGAGAAAGATGACTTGGGGAGGGACTTCAAGAGGCGGGAGAGTTGGGGGTAAGTGCTCATAATTAAATGTAACTTAAGAATTAAAGCTAAGCAAATGGGAGCTCATTTTATCAAGAATTTAACCGATAAGTTCTCTATGAAAACCTGGGGCCTTATCCCAATCATCTACGCTTTTATGGCAGCGGCTTTTGCCGCTGATCCATGTTATAAAGATTTTAAATCCCAGAAATGTTTTGAGCATCTGAGCAAGGAACTTTTTTTTTCTGATTGGGATAGCAGTCTGAGCATCCCACATAAGAAATATGTGGATGCCTATTATAAGAAATATGGTTATGAGGGGTTGCTTTATCAAGATCCGAAAGGCAGAACCTTGGCCCACAATTTATTATCGGGTCTCACAAAATCTCCTCTCAAAAATAAATTTATCCGTGATTTTCCTAAGGGACAATTAATTACTGGCGAAAATATTTTTCAAGTGATGCTGAGTCGTTCCGCCGCCAACATGAATAATGCAGGTTTTGTTGAGAATTTAGAAACGTTGTTTCCAGCTGAAGGCAACGAAGATTTAAAATACACCAATGAGCGTTTTGGCCTACCGTGGGATGATCCCAATTTCCTTTCTGGTTATGTAGCTACAATTGAAGGAGAAATCAAAGATATCGATCACAGACAAAAAGTTTTTAAAGATAAAACGGATGAAGAAATAAAAATCAAATTGAAAGAGATCCTTAATCGCATCAAACCGTATGCAGATATTCCTGATCAAGTTTGCCAAATGACCACGTCAGAAGAATTGAAAACCAATATGGAAAAGTTTCCAATCATGTTTAAGAGTACACACAAGGACATTGTGGGCTGTCTCTTAAAAAATAATCAGTGTCAGGTGGCCAAAGAGCTCATTGATTCAGGAAATTATTTGAGGGAAAACTTAGTCAGCTATTTTAATCAGCTCTCTTCACTCTCTGGTTCACCTGCATGTGCTGAAACGACGAAACTGGTCTATTTAGCGATGGTGGATGAGCATCAGAAAACGGATAAGTTTTATCAAGAGAAAGGCTTACTTAAGAAACTTCCAGATTACATTGAGAAGCATCCTGAGGCCACTTCAGAATTTTGTAACGCTCCTATCGGAGGGAGTCAAAATAATATTTTAAGTTTAGAAAAAAGCTTTTTAGACGTTATGAATTTGCACGCTCATGATCTTTTAAAAAAAATGATTGAAGAAAAAGACCTAAAAAAACAAGATGAGCTTCTCTCTGAGTTTGTTGAACTTATGGGACTGATGTCGAAACAGGCTAAAAGAGATCCACGCAATAATAAAACTATGCTTGAAGTTTTGGCGGATGCTGGGGCCCATGAGTTGCTTGAGAGAATACTCAAGCGAGATATTAACTCCTATGATTTAGATGATATCAATCCTTATACTGAAATGGATGATGTGCTGGGAAAAGCGATTGCCTCTAATGACTTAAATAAATTAAAATTTGCTTTTGTTCTTTATAGTGATCGCAGGAGTGAAGATTCTGTAGTCTATAGTACCCGTTATCAACTTAGGAAGTTACACTCTAAAGACCCAGCGATTCAGGAATATAGAAAAGCTTTTCGCGATACAGTTCAGGTTCATTACTTGCATATTTATTAGTGAAGTGTAAGAACATAAGGGCCTATGCCCACATGACCTTCATGAGCTTTTCGTAATTTAACTCATTCCGTGCGATTTTTATTGCTTCGATATACTGATCTCGTCTCGCTTTATCTTCTGGGATCGATCGACTTCCCCAGGTCGGGACTTCAATTTCAAGACGTGAGCAGACAAATTCCGTTAGCACCCGTGACCATCGACCATTCCCATCACGGAAGGGATGGATGGTGAGAAGTTTTTCATGAAACATGGCCATCATTTCTTTGGGAGGATAGGTCTTAAACTCAATCCAGGTTTTGAGGTCTTGCTCGAGTTCTCGAAGTGCTGGGCGAACGTTGAAAGGTGCGTGGAAGTCAGTGTTCGCGAGCTCAATCGTCCGCAGACTTCCGGCAAACTTCCAGACGTCTTTGAGCATGTGCTTGTGGAGTTCGATCCACACGGTGTAGTCGAGATGATCCTTCTCGGTGCTCTGGCACCACACGATCGCTTCCGCGATGTTTTCGCTTTCGAGTTCGTAGAGCTCACTCATGTCGTTAACATGTTTATATTTGAGATCTTTGATGATCGACAGATCGATAGGGGTCTGACCGTCGCGAGTTTTAAAGAAGAGAGACATTACCAGATGTCTCCTTTTTCGATAAATTTTTTAGCGAGCCGCTCAATTCGCTCTTTTTCATCTCCACTGACTTTCTGATCTTCAAGTTTCATATGGAGATCGGCGATGTTGAGGGCCTTAGCCGCTTTTTCAAAAGCTTTATCATGAATCATGGTGCGAAGATCTTTTTTCGGAACGAAGGCGTAGACGAGTTCACAGTCCATGGCCTCGGCCATTTTCTTCAATGTTGAAAGCGAAACCTGACCTTCCATTTCACGGCGTTCAGCTTGCGCAACAGTCGCAGTGGAGAGGGAAGTGAGCTTGGCGAGTTCACTCAAGGTGAGGCC
>CANEVK010000098.1 GCA_947442115.1 Bacteriovoracaceae bacterium
GCTTGGTCCACCGCCTCCGCTATTAACTACTTGTGCATTCAAGTTTCCCATGAGGATCATCGTGAGCATTAAAAAGATTGTTTTTTTTGTCATAAGAAACTTCCTGTTGCGTTTAGTTTAAAGATCATTATGTCACTTGTTTGACCATCACTTCCAAAACCGTTTGAATCAGTGAGGCTTCCTTTAGTTGATCCTCCGCAGATCATTTCACTTGCATTAGTTAAAATAAATGAATGACAAGTCTCATCTTCGGCCCCGGAGCCAGATGTAATGGTGTTTTGACCAACTTGAAAAATATCTAAAGGTTCTCCGTCACTATCAATCTTAGCAATAAAGACATCGCTTCCTCCAGCGTTCGTATCACCCATTGATCCTGTTGTTTCTCCTGCGCAATATATATTCCCTGCAGAATCGGTATCCAATGATTGGCAGCTTTCTTCGCCGCTATGTGATCGAGTCGGAAATTCATTTCCGGCTCCTAATTGCATCATCCAATTATTGAAACCGCTATTCATATCTATTTTGGCTACAAATGCATCAGCACTACCAGCGAGTGATACAAGTGGATTTAAAGTACTCTTGGTTTCTCCTCCACAATAAACTTGGGCATTTATTGGTTCAACTACAAGGCTTTGACACCAGTCTCTTCCAGTTCCTCCAATTTGCGTTCCCCATTGACGAACACCACCACCATCAAGCTTGATAATAAAGGCATCGCCGAAGCCCAATTGGTTTACAAAAAGATTTCCGTAGGTGATACCTGCTGCGTAAATTCCACCGACTGAATCGATTGAGATGGCAGAGAATTTATCATCTTGTGTTTTGTCTGGTGATGGAGCACTAACGCTGGCAGCACTTCCTAATTGATAGGCCCAGGCAGGTGTTCCATCCGCATCGAATTTCATCACGACGGCATCGCTGCCACCAGCATTGGCCTCACCGAGGCTTTGGGTTTCACCCGCACAGTAGATTTCGTTATTGGAGGTATTGATTGCTAAAGCGTGGCATTTATCATCTCCGGAGTTGTCTCCGCCTGTGAAACTTGTAATATAACCAAGATGATTGATCCAGCTGATTGTACCCGATGAATCAAATTTCGCGATAAAGACATCATTTGATCCAGCATTATTTTCTATTAGGTTACCATTGGTGTATCCACCGCAATAGATGTTTCCAGCAGAATCAAGGGCAATCCCTGTACAAAAATCATCACCACTTCCATCTCCAATATTTGTCAGTGTTTCTACCCCTAATTGTGATATCCATTGGACCTGCCCATTTTTATTAAGTTTCATCATAAAAGCATCAGCTCCACCGGCATTCGTTTCGCCCAAAGAGCCATAGGTGTGACCAGCACAATACAAGTTCCCAGCGCTATCTTGAGTCATCGCCTTACACACATCATTTAAAGCGGCCTTATTAATTGATGATGAAACCCCATATGTGCCTCCGATTTGATTAAGCGAAGTACTGGGAGTTGTAAGGTTTAAGATAACGTAGAAAATATCGCTCAGGCCTCCAGTCGTTTCTGCAAAATTACTGGTCGTGGATCCTATGCAGTAAAGTTTATCATCTCCGGCATCATTAAGAATCTCAATCCCCGAGCATGATTCAGTGCCAGCGCCATCACCAGAAAGGCCTGGCAGAGACGCAGCTCCAAACTGCTTGGTGGATAAATAATTGCCACCGACAGTAAAGACAGAAATAAAGGCATCCATTTCACCCGCGTTGGGCTCACTCATGAAACCATCAGTTTCACCACCGGCATAAATTTTTACACCATCACTTGTAATACTTAAGAAGCTATCATTCCCCGTATGACTTGATGGATCTAAGGCACCTGTTGTGTCTCCCAGTTGTGTGCCCCAATTAGATAATCCACTGACGGGATTTAGCGACATCACAAAAGCATCTGTTGAACCTGCAACTGCACCAGCATTGGCCTCTGCGAAGCTCCCAGTCGTTTTTCCCCCGCAGAAGAGTTGATTAGGAATGAGGGTAGATTCATAAAAGAGACTTAAGCAGTAATCATCTCCGCTTGCGCTATAGGTTTGAGTGATCCAGTTGATGGCCCCTGTTGTGGTATCAAAAGCTGCATGGAAGACATCATTGTCTGATCCAACCCTCGGAGTGATACCTAGGTTCCCTTTCGTGGCTCCGGCACAATAAACTTCTGTGCCATTGCTTGCTAAGGCGAGACATGACTCGTCCAGTGTGTGAACTAAACCTGAAGGGTTTGTTGTAGAATTAATTTGAGTTAACCATGATAGTGCACCCGTTATGGAATCAATTTTCGCGACAAAAGCATCCTGATCTCCAGAGACCGTACTTGTAGTTGAACCTGCACAATAGGCATTATTAAAGCTATCTAGAGTCAAGCTTTCACAGATGTCATCACCTGAGCTATCACCTTTACTAAAACCTGCCCCATTGGTTTGACCTAGTTGGACTAACCAAGTGAGTGTGCCATCATGAAATATTTTGGCGACAAAGGCATCTTTACCGCCACCATTCGTTTCACTCATTGAGCCGCTTGTGTTACCAGCACAATAAATGCTCAGACCATCATTAGACACTGCTAGAGATGTGCATTCTTCATTGCCACTATTTGTTCCAGTAGGATGTTTTGTGATGGCCCCAAGTTGATGAATCCAGACAACACTTCCTTGAGAATCAAATTTGACGATGACCCCATCTTTTCCACCACCGTTAGGTTCTTTTAAAGATCCAGTGGTGGAGCCTGCACAGTAGAGGAAACCGCCACTCTTGACAGAATTTTTACAAAAATCATCACCTGCTGAAGATAGATTGAGAGTGGTGGAACCACCATTTGTCACCCCAATTTGAGTTAACCAAGAAGAGAGTGTCGGAGCAGAAATTTCATTAGAATCAGCACTGTCATATGTGGTCTGAACTGCTCTCACCACAATATAAGTTGTGCCAGTAATGGCAAGAGAATTATAACTATTGGTTGCGCTCGTTGCGATCTCTGTGTAGGGTCCACCTTGAGTTGAAGCGGTAAAAATTTTATAAGAATCTGCAGCCGTCACAGCATCCCACGTCAGATCCACTGTCCCCACGCCATCTACCCCAGCGAGGTTTGTTGGAGGTGGTACAGTCGCAGTATGATTAAATATATAAGAGGGAACAGAGGCACTCGCGTTAGCAAGTGTCGCCGTGACTGTAAATGGGCCGGCAGTTGTGGAGAGCATGATTCCATTTGATCCAAGACCTGTGGCAGAAGTGATTGTTTGTGGACTGGTGAGTGTTCCAGAGTTGGTCGTTGTCCAATTGATCGTGGCATTTTCAACTGGGTTGAAATATTGATCTTGCACTAGCACTTCCATCGCCGATGATAGATTGGTTCCATAATTCACTGATTGGACATCTCCGGCGGATAAAGAAATTGTATCCGGAGCATCCGCCACACCAGTGAGGGAGAAGGTGTCTGTGAGCAAAGGAGGCCCACTAAAGGTCGCAGAAATTTCGTTGAGACTTGCGGTGGTTCCCAAGGAATAGCCAGTTTTGGCAACACCATTAGGATCCGTGGTCATTGTAGGATTAATTAAGCTTCCTGATCCAGATAAAACCAACCAATTAATATCGACACCTTCAATAGGATTTGAATAGGCATCCTTAACTAAAACTTCAAGTTCAGTCACCACTGGTGCACCCACAGTTCCCGTTTGACCGTTACCGCTGATTATAGTCAAAGAGGCCGGATTGCCTGGAGTCGAATCAGCTTCAAACGTTACACTCACACTTCCACTGAGAATACTCGCCTCGATTTCATAACTTTCAACAGTGTTGGAAAGAGTGAGAGTTGAAGTCGCTTCTCCACTAGAGTTGGTGGTAGTGCTGGCTGCTGAAAGAGTTCCCGAGCCAGATATTTGAGTCCAAGCAACACTGGCCGATGGAACGATGTTGTCATTAAAATCCCTTACGATAACCACAAAGGGATCTAAGTCTTCAGTCACTTGCTTTGTTTGGTTATTACCCGAACTAATAGCTATTTTATTTGGAGCTCCCGGAGAAACAGTAAAATTATTTGAGCACTTACTAAGAGATCCGGTGGTGGCCAGAAGAGAGCGGATCGTGGTTTTTTTTGGCAGAACATTAGTAAAGGTGGCCGTTCCATTAGAGAGACTCACAGAGGTGGATCCACCTAGACCAGTTGGCACTACAGGGCCACTGCAATTAAGTCCATCGTAAGGGGTCAACACGATGACAGAAGTTGAATTGGTCGTATTGGGTTGACCCGATTGATCCAAGGCTTGAACCACGGGTTGAGTGGTGAACTCATCATCTGTCGTAGCAGCTACCGGCTGAGTGGTAAAGACAATGTCATAAGCAGGACTCGGATCGATAAATTCAACTGTACCACCTGTCAAAGAAACTGGAGTTTCGAGTTGAAGAGTTTTAACTTCCGCTGCTCTTGATGCAAAGGCACAGGAGGAGACTCCACCATCATCAGTTGGGGAGCAACTCGTGTAGATGTTTTTTGAATCTGTATCAGTCGCCGTGAAAGTCGGGATTTCACCGGCAATTCCAATTCCGCTTGAGGTTTTTAATGTAATAGTGACCGTTGACAAAGAGTAACCATCGGCCGCAATTAAGGTTGTACCCGAAATGGTACTCTCTATCGCCGATGCAGTCGACTGCACGAGGTAAACACCGATATCTCTTTGAAGAATATTGCCATTGAGATCGGCAATTACTTTTAAGATCTGGACACCGATTTGATTCCCAAAATTCCAGTAAATCTCTACTTCTCCTTGAGCATTAGTATACATACTTGAAGATGTTGCATATCCAGAAGTCGTAAGTAGAGAGATCTTAGCATTTGGGAGAGGAGCACCCTGAAAATCTAAAACTCTGATAGTGATCGGTGGATGGGTGGAGCTCGTTTCAGGAGTCATTTGAATTTGGTCGAGAACAAGAAGTTGGCGAGGGATAGAGGCCTGTTCTTCAATCATGCCGTCAGAAACCATAGGATTACAGCTCTGAAATAAAATCAGATTTAAAATCAATAACAGACCTGAGAGAAAGTTTTTAATAGCTTTCATCAATTACTGGAACCTCTCCTCTTTTTATCGGCTAAATACTCGATATTCTGAATTTTTAGGAGTGGGGGTGAAAGCCTGAGTAGGGTGTTAAAGTATCGGACTTAAGTCTCTGATTATTTGAGGGGGAAAAGGGCGACTTGGGAATGTAAATTCGGCCTAAAGGTGATTGAGTTCGTCTACTACTTTCAAGGTCTCGCCATTTTTAAAGAAATCGATAGTGAGGAAATTAATTTTTCTCTGGTTTTTGATCTGACAGTTGTGAATTCTTTTCTTTAAAAAATGATAGCGATTTATTTTTTTTGCATCTCTTTTCTTCCCAGAAATAAAAGTCGTGAAATGGTTAAAAATGAAGAGTGAGTGAGAGGGATTGCCCCGATTTAGATCACAATCCAGATCATTGATTTTTTGGTAAGAGTATTTTGTTTCAAAAGCAAAATGGCCAAAGAGATCCAGATTCCAGGCCGGATCATTTTCCTCTCTACGATCATTTAAAATCACCAATCGCCCCTTTTTATTACAAGTCGGCGAGTGTTTATCATCAGAAAGAGGGGCCTCAATCATTTCCTTAAATAAAGGCCAGGATGCATGAGGACTTTGACAGTGTAAATAAGAAGTGAGACCGGCCTTCTCTAAACTTTGCTTAAGATCCCTGGTTGAAACATAAGACTCAAGAATGAACGTCAGGATCTCTTGAGGGTTTTCTTCCAGAAAAGTTCGAAAATTTTTAAAAACATTTTGGGCCAGCTCCATTCCAAGGAGGCCGCAGGCCTTACCACCATGGCAGAGAATCACCTGGTTTTTATATTTTTTTAAAGGGCCCTGATAGGGGTGGAGATCGAGCATAAAGGCCCTGACTCCATCATGAAGCTGATCCTCAATGGGGAGATTCTGATTGGGGAAAAGATAGGCTTTTGGTCCAGTTTTTTTGATTTTTCCTCTCCAGGCATAGTTAAAAGAATTATGAGTGGTGAGAAAAGTGAGCTCATCGTATCTTTTCAGGCAAAAAGCCGTCGACTTCACGCAAGGATTGGCCATGGCCTGGTTAAAGAAAAACAAAAGAATGATTGTCCAACATTTAGGCATGGACCCACACTAGCAGAATTTGGAAGTATTTCATTGCGGAAAAAAAGTCCGAGTGAGCCCTTCAGTAGTCATCTTGAGGGTCTTTTCTTATAATGATCATATGAAAAATGAAATAATGGATGTGAACACAACTAAGTCTAATCGCCCAGGATTGGCCGGGCTTGTGGAAGGAATTTTAAGAAAATTTAAAACTATCGGATTCCTATTCGCCTTAGCGCCGATAGCCCTTCTCTACATCATTGCGATGGGACTCTCTTTTACTCCTGGGGTGATGCTTTTTAAGTTTGTGACAGAGCTCACTCAATCCTCTTCCTTCGTTATACATTCTGTTGCAGTTGGGCTGAGTCTTGCTGCAGGATTTTTCGCTTATGGTTTAACTCTGATTTTTGTAGTGCCGGCCATCAATAAATTGCTTCCTTTGAAAGTGAGACCTCATAGAACGTCTTGGTTTTCAGTTTCTGTGCTCCCTTGGTACTACCACAATGCTCTCACTTATCTTGTTCGTTATACTTTTTTGGAATTCATTACTCCCACACCACTGAATAAACTTTTTTTCCAAATGATGGGAATGAAAGTTGGTAAAGGAACAATGATTAATACGACTAATATTTCGGACCCTTGTCTCATAGAGTTAGGTGATTATGTCACAGTTGGTGGTTCGGCGACTCTTATTGCTCACTATGGGATGAAAGGGATGCTTATTATTGATAAGCTCATCATTGAAGATCATGTGACAATTGGTTTAAGGGCTTCTCTCTTTGGTGATGTACGTGTAGGTAAAGGGGCGACAGTCAAACCGAATGAAGTTCTTCTGCCTAAAACCCGAATTCCTGAATACAAGAAAGACCCAGAGGCAGCCTAGTTTTCTTTGGGTGTTCTTGTGATTAGAAATATTCCATCTCTTATAGGAAGTAGGGTCTTTGTAAATCCGGCCAACTCAAAGGCCTTCTGATTGTGCTCTCTGATTGAATCAGTTTGCTTATCAACTCCAGCTTGCAGAACTTTTCCACTCCATAAAGTATTGTCAGTTATGATGAATCCATTCTCTGAAAGATGATTTGACGCCCATTCTAAATAATAAGAATAATTATTTTTATCAGCATCGATGAAGACAAGGTCAAACTCTTCTTTAATCTCAGACAGAGCTTCAGGGCCAGGTTTGAGTATCGACTTAATTTTTTTCCCATGAGGGGATTGGGCCCAATATTTTTTGGCAATTTCTGTCGTGTGAGGATTGATATCGATAGTGATAATTTCTCCATCACGAGGCAAGGCTTCGGCCATGATGAGTGATGAGAACCCAGTATATGTCCCAAGTTCAAGAATTTTTTTGACTCTTCTTAGATGGATAAGAAATTTAAAAAAAGAAGCTTCCATCTCTCCAATAAGCATTCGGCTTCCATGGACCTCTGATCTGGTGAAATTCATGAGGGATCTGGCCACTTCAGAAATTTGAGATGAGTGATTTATACAATATTCTTCTATATTATTTGGTGTTAAGCTCATAAAAAACCTCTAGAGTTCGTTGTTGATAGTTTACTAAGGCGCTCATGGAGAGTCAAAAGGATCAGATGTCAGCTTTATCTTATCTCGACATTCATACTCACTTAAGAACCTCTAGTCACGAGAGTGTGGTGGTTTCTTCACTTTCTGTGGAAGAAATATCACAAAAGACCCTCATTGGATCCTATTCTTGTGCTGGAATCCATCCTTGGTGGCTCGAAGAAATTTCTCAAGAAGTGGTAGATCATTTAAAAGTAAATATTCTGGAACTGGCCTCAAAGGGCAAACTTTGGGGAGTTGGCGAAACAGGGCTTGACCGCCTTTACCCTGAGTTTTTTGACCAGCAAAAAGAATTATTTCTGTGGCACTTAGATCTTTCTGAGTCACTGGGTCTTCCGCTCATTATCCATAATGTTCGGGCCGGCTCAGACTTCTTAGAAATAATTAAAGAAAAGAAGCCTACCGTCCCTTGGTTATTTCATGACTTTAGAGGCAATGAAGAATTGGTGAAAAATCTTCTTCGTCTACATGAGAGTTGTTATTTTTCTTTCGGGATTTCGATTGATAACTCTCCTCAAATTCGGGAGCTCTTGCCTCAAGTACCTCTTGAGAATTTATTTTTAGAGACAGATAACCAAAAACATTTAGATATTCATGAGATTTATCTTCGTGCTTCGGAGCAGTTACACTTAGATTTAGATTTTCTGAAATCACAACTATGGCTGAACTTCAAAAAAATCAATCGGCAGGTTCAATAATTCGGTTTTCGCTTATTCTGCTGTCAATTTTTTTGACGGCCGATGAATATCTTTCACTTCACCATCCCTATATCTCTTTTTTTGCTAATCTAAGGGCCATAGGGAGTTTCCATGAAAAGATTTTTAGCTTTGTTCATTTTATTACTTTCCCAATCTTGTGAGTATGCCACCCTAAAATACGGCTACTACTGGAATCCAGTGACGATTCTGAGCATGGCCAAAGAGGCGATTGAAAATAATGATGTTGATCAATTCAGTGATCTCTTAAGTGGTAAAACCCTTTGCATTTATGGTTCTAAAGAGGGAATGATCAATCTAAGAAAAGTGATGTCTCAAATTGATCAGGCCTCACTAGAGGAACCGAAACTTGTTTCATCTAAATATCTCGAAAGACCTGAGTACATAGGTTACTATGCCTATTATCAAGAGACTCATGTTTCAAAAGCTTATAATCATCAAGGTCAGGAAGTTTTAAAAGTTACAGTCCTCTGTAACTTTGGAACAGATGAGCTTTCAAAAAAATTGGTGGGTGCTCCCATCGCTAAATTTAATACCAGATCATGTTCGATCACGGGTATTAAAAATGTCCTCAACCCCATTAAGGTTCCAGAGTATTGCA
>CANEVK010000099.1 GCA_947442115.1 Bacteriovoracaceae bacterium
CTTTCATGAGAAGAGTGATGGACATGGCCATTAGTGATCTTGAAGATGCTTGGGCCCCTGTGCATAAAATTGATGCTCAATATTCGCGAACTGAAATTAATCCTCAGTTCGTCGGAGTCGTTCCTCCGTCAGATGTTATTATCACAACAACCTTTGAAGTTGAGTTTGAGTCTGCTTCAGGCACGATCATGGTTGTGATTCCTTATTCAACCATTGAGCCAATTAAGCAAAAATTATCTTCGAGTTTTCAAGCAGACAATGATGTGGTGGATACACTCTGGACTCGCTCTATGCAGGGGCATGTCCATGATGCTGAAGCAACCGCAATTGTAAAACTTGGTGAAACTGAAATGTCGATTGGTGATTTAATTGGCCTTCAAGTGGGAGATATCATCCCTCTCTCTCAAGAAGTTTCTGGAGAGTTGGATCTTGAAATTGAAGATGCAAAAAAACTTAAATGTCTGATCGGTGTCTATAAAGGAAACAGGGCCGTCCAGATTACTCGTCGAATTTAATAAAAGGAAATGAATATGGCGACAACAGACATGGCAGAAAACAGTAAAGATGGAATTCGTGAACTGGCCGACCAAATAAAGGCCGGAGATGATGCTCTAAATAAATTAAAAGTACAGAATTTAGATTTTATTTTAGATATCCCACTTAAAGTGAGTGTCGAGCTTGGTCGAGCTAAAGTTGTGATCAAGGATCTCCTTCAACTTGGTCAGGGGTCAGTCCTCGAACTTGATAAATTAGCAGGTGAGCCTTTAGAGGTTCTGGTTAATGGCAAGCTCGTTGCAAGAGGTGAGGTTGTGGTCGTGAATGAAAAATTCGGGATTCGACTCACTGATATTATTAGTCCTCTTGAGCGTATTGAATCGTTGAAGTAAGTGTAAGATTTTTCGTCAACCAGGAAGGATGACTGTTATGAAAAAGATTTTTGGTTTCTCTATTGTAGCCTTAGTGGCATCACTTAATACTCTGGCCGGTGTCAAAGTGACATCTGTGGATTTAACCACAAATGGATCTAACGGTTTTGTTAACATCATTCTCGATGGACGGACTAATGATCTACCTGATGTGAAAGTGTTAGGGAAAACTATTGAGGTCACTCTGGCCGGATCAGAAGGCTTTAATGCTATTTTCAAAAATGTTCGTGGGGCGCAACTTTCTGCCAATAGCCTGAATGGTAAAGCCGTCGTAAAAGCGATATTGCCTTATGAAGTTCCAGCGAATGCGGTTGAAGTGGGCTTTAAAAATTCACAAATCGAAGTCATTTTCCCTAGAGGAAATGTTGCTCAGAAAGAGTTAAAAACGGCTTATGAAGGTCCTGCGATTTCACCAAAAGACATTCAACCTGTTAAAATTCAAACTCCACAAACAAATCAAGTTGCACCGAAGGCAACTCAAAACACTTCAACTCCAGTGATTGATAAAGTGACGGAGAATAAAGTGTCTAAAGATATTCTGAACGAAGATTATCTTAATAAGCTCATGAAAGAAGAGAGCACTCATAAAATTGAAGAAAAAGCAGATCAAGCTCAAGCCACTGATGTCATCAATGTGAAGCAGTCTGCGATGGCCAAAGTAGACACGAAGATAAACAATAACCGTTCTCAAATTGTTCCAAAGGCTTCGGAATCAAATAATCAGTTTTCTTTTGCTGGCTATGCTTTTAAATTCACTCTCTTCCTTGGTGTGGTCTTGGGACTCTTCTATGGAATTGTTCAGTTGCTGAAAAAAGGTGTTTTTAAAAAGGGCAAACTTGGATTTCTCAATAATTCACAAATGATCGAAGTCCTTAGTACGACTTATGTTGCTCCAAAAAGATCATTACTTGTTGTGAAGGCGCACAAGCAAATTTTTCTTGTCGCAAATTCTGAAACCGGTCTCACCCTTCTATCTGAAATGACAGACACAAATGGCTTCATTAAAGAAGGCGAGAAATTTGTGACGGGAACAAATTTTGATATGAATTTAGGTACCGCCGAGCAAAATCCTGATATTGAAAAGTTTTTAAAAGTTAAAGAAAATATTATGGAGTCCACTCCTATTAACGAAGATAAGGGGTTAGCAAAAATTGCAGTTGCTAAAGACATTGTTAAGTTTTCTGATGAACTTAAGAAAAAAGCAAAAAAACTTAAACCTATTGAGTTTAATTAACTCTAAGGGCATGGCATGAAGCTTTCTTCAAAAGTCATTTTATTCTTCATGTCAGTTCTTCTGGCCTCACCTGTCTTCGCGCAGAATACAAGCTTGCCAGGTGTGAATGTTAACTTTGGTCAAGGCACTAATCTTGTAGATACAATGGAAGTGCTTTTGCTCTTCACTGTTCTCACACTTGCACCGGCGATTATTATACTTTGTACATCTTTTACTCGAATTGTTGTTGTTCTATCTTTTATGAGACAGGCCCTCGGCACTCAGAATATGCCACCAAATCAACTCCTGATTGGATTTGCGTTGTTTCTTTCTATCTTTGTGATGATGCCGACGGGGGAAAGTATTTATAAAAATTCTATCCAGCCTTATCAGGCCAAGCAGATTGATGGTACTCAGGCCCTCAGAGGTTTAGAAAAAGATCTTAGGGCCTTCATGGAAAAACATGTCAGGAAAGCGGATATTGGACTTTTTTATGATGTAACTGGCGCTGCTGCACCTGATGATATCAAAGGTGTTCCCACTCATTATCTCATTCCGGCTTTTATTATCTCTGAACTGAAGACAGCCTTTCAAATTGGTTTCTTACTGTATATTCCATTTATTGTTTTAGATATGGTGGTGGCTTCTGTTCTTATGGCGATGGGGATGATGATGTTGCCTCCTATGCTTGTTTCAATGCCATTTAAATTATTACTTTTTGTTCTCGTAGATGGGTGGCAATTAGTGACAGGGGCGATCCTTCGCTCTTTTAATACCTAAGGGAGATTGCTATGGAAAATGACTTTGTTGTTGAAGTCGTCAGTCAGGCGATGAAAGTCACTCTGATGCTTTCTGCTCCAATGCTCATTGGGGCCCTCGTGGTAGGTGTGCTGGTTTCAATTTTTCAGGCTGTTACCCAAATTAACGAACAGACACTTTCTTTCATCCCTAAAATTCTCGTGATTATTGCCGCCTTAGTTATCTTTAGTCCATGGATGATGGAGACGATGGTGTCCTATACTCAGGATCTTTTTACCAGTATCCCCGAATTAATTAGGCGCTAATGAATATTTCCATTCTTGATCAGCAGGTCTTTCTCGCCTTCTGGATGGGATTTTCTCGTTGGATTGCTGTCCTTTTTCAGCTCCCACTCTTTGATAATGTTTCTGTTCCTATGATTGTAAAAATTCTTACGAGTTTTCTCATTGCCTTTGCTTTTTTCCCAGAAACTCAGGGCACGCTTCTTGCAGAAGTTCAGTTGGTGGGAGTGGATAACATTTGGATTCTCATGATGTTTCACACCACGACAGGTCTAATTATTGGATTTTTGGTGAAATGTATTATGAGTTTATTTGTGGCCACCGGTAATATTCTGACTCAACAAGTAGGCTATGCCTCTGTGAGCTATTTTGACCCTACCCAAGGTCAGCAAGTAGGTCCATTTGAAAGATTAGTTGAGTGGACGATGATCATTTTAGTCCTTTCTTCAGGAGCACTGGTCCCTATGTTTAAAGGAGTCTTCGAATCCTTCTTTTCTGTCAATTTCTTAAATGCAGACAAAATGCTGAAAACACCAGAGTATTTTGTGTTATTCTTTAAGTCAGCATTTAGTGCCTCGATTCTTTTAGCGGGGCCACTCATTTTTGCCAACTTACTGATGAATCTAGTTATGGGCATTCTCGCTCGAACAGTTCCTCAGATGAATGTATTGCAAGTGAGTTTTGTAGTGAATATTGGTCTTGGATTACTTCTTTTCTTAGGAATAGCAGAGGAGTTTTTCCAAGTGAGTTTTGAACTATATGTTGAAAAACTTGGGAATTGGTTTCAATTTCTTTCCCGATAGAGGCACAGGATGGCCGACGAAAGTGATGATGACGAAAAAACGGAAGAAGCCTCCCAGCATAGGATTGATGAATCCCGCAAAAGAGGTGACGTTGCTGTCTCGAAAGAACTTTCGAACGTTCTTTTATTATCTGGATCACTTCTCACACTCATTCTTTCTGGTGTCTTTGTTTATGAGCAGTTCACAGAATACATAGATTGGCTTTACCGCTTAGATTTCAAACATATTTATACCAGTAAAAAATTTGTTGATGTCATTAATCAAACGGCCTGGACACTTATCAAGTGTGTTGGACCATTTTTTGTGGCCTCAGCGTGCCTAGGTTTTCTTTCATCTTTCGTTCAAATTGGATTTTTATATTCTCCGGAAATTCTAGAAGTTAAATTTGAAAGACTTAATCCTATTCAGGGTTTTCAAAGACTCTTAAGTAAGAAAGCCATTGTTGAAGCTATTAAAGGTGTTTTTAAATTCGCTGTAGTGATCACCATTACTTACAGTGTAATGAAGGATAATATTGGGAGCTTTCTTGGTTTTCTTCATGCTGATACTGCTCAGAGTATTGGTTTTGGAAAATACTTGATGGTCAAACTTGGCTTCTCTGTTTTACTTGGGTTAGGAATTATTGCTCTCGCTGACTTTGCTTGGGAAAAGTGGAGCTACCGAAAAAAGATGATGATGACCAAGCAAGAAGTTAAGGAAGAGGCCAAAGAGAAAGATGGTAACCCAGAAGTTAAAAACAGAATCCGTCAGATTCAAAGGCAAATGGCCCAAAAGCGGATGATGGATGATGTGAAAAAGGCTGATGTAATTGTTACCAATCCAACTCATATTAGTGTAGCATTGAAGTATGATGGTGAGAACATGGTTGCTCCTTCTGTGACAGCAAAAGGTGCGGATCATTTAGCCTTGAGAATTAGAGAAATTGCTAAAGAAAATGATATTCCTGTAGTGGAGAATATCATGCTGGCCCGAACTCTTTATAAAACAGTCAAAGTGGGACATGGAGTTCCACGAACACTTTATAAAGCGGTCGCTGAAGTTTTAGCCTTTGTTTATAAGTTAAGAAGAAAGCAAAAAGCTTTAAAGTAAAATTAACCCAGGATGGGTGAGGTATCTATGGATGGATTACTAGGTAAGCTTAAGATCTTATCTCAAAATTCAGATCTGGCGATTGCTCTAGGACTTATGATTGTCCTTGGTGTGATGGTTGTGCCCATACCGCCACTTCTGTTAGATTTATTTTTGGCCTTATCTATCGCTATCTCAATTGCTATTTTACTTGTCTCTGTTTATTCAAGAAAACCTTTGGATTTCTCAACATTTCCAACTGTCCTTTTGATCACAACTCTTTTACGTCTCTCTTTAAACGTTGCTTCTACTCGAAATATTCTTCTTCATGGGGCCTCTGATGGGACTGCTGCTGCCGGAGAAATTATTAAATCCTTTGGTGAGTTTGTGGTAGGAGGAAACTACGCTGTTGGTATTATCATCTTCACCATTTTAGTCGTTATTAACTTTATCGTTATTACCAAAGGTGCTGGACGAGTCGCCGAAGTTTCTGCTCGATTTACATTAGATGCAATGCCAGGGAAACAAATGGCGATTGATGCCGACTTAAATGCCGGTCTTATCAACGAAGCTGAAGCCAAAAAACGTCGTGCTGAAGTGGCGCAAGAAGCAGACTTTTACGGGTCTATGGATGGTGCTTCAAAGTTTGTTCGAGGAGATGCTATTGCGGGTATTCTTATCACGGCGATTAACATTGTCGGTGGTATCATTATTGGTGTTGCTCAAAATGATATGAATTTTGCCGATGCTGCTAAAACATTTACACTCCTGACGGTGGGTGATGGTCTTATTGCTCAAATTCCTGCCCTTATTATCTCTACTGCTGCAGGTATTATTGCCACCAGAAATTCTAACTCCGAGGCCCTTGGTAAACAGGTCGGAGAAGAATTCACAGCTCATCCAAAAGCTTTTTATATCACGGCCGGCTCACTAGCGATGTTTGGTCTTATTCCAGGATTCCCGGGTCTTCCTTTTATGCTCATGGGAGGCCTCATTGCTTTTGCAGGTTTTAAAATTGAAAAGAATAAAGAACATGCTAAAGCTGCAGAACAGACAAATGCCGTTCAAGAAACTAAATCTAAAGCAGAAACATTGGAATCTCTTCTTCCTGTTCAGTTGGTCCAATTAGAAGTTGGTTATGGAATTGTCAGTATTGTGGATGCTGAACAAAATGGTGATCTCCTTGAAAGAATCACGCAAATTAGAAAACAATTTGCGCTTGATTGGGGTGTGATCATACCGTCGGTTCAGATTAAAGATAATTTAGAATTAAAGCCAGGTGGTTACTCGATAAAGATGAAAGGAGTTGAAATTGCCAAAGGTGAACTTTTACCAGATCACTTGATGGCCATGGATCCTGGAACGGTGATTGAGCAGATGGAAGGCATGCCTACTAAAGAGCCTGTTTTTGGTTTACCGGCGATTTGGATTACAGATGATCGTAAAGATGAAGCTCAGTATAATGGATACACAGTGGTAGATCTTTCAACGATTGTTGCGACTCATTTAACTGAAGTCTTGAAGACAAATTTAAGTGAGCTCTTTGGTCGACAAGAATTAGTTAAAGTCATGGATAATTTCAAAGAGGAAAATCCTAAAGTTGTTTCTGATCTTGTGCCAGATATTATGACATTAGGTACAGTCCTTAAAGTGCTACAAAATCTTTTAAGAGAAGGTGTGTCTGTTAGAGATCTTCGAACCATTTTAGAAACTCTTGCAGAATTTGGTCCGGGCACAAAAGATCCTGATGCTTTAACAGAATATGCTCGTCAATCACTCTACCGTTCAATCACAGAAAAAATTAAAAATGGTTCAGGTGAAGTCACTCTCTTTACCCTTGATTTAGGTCTTGAACAGGCAGTGGCAAGATCCATCATACAAACAGATGGTGGGTCGCAACTCAACCTTGATCCTAAAGTGACTCAATCTATTTTAGCTTCTTTAAATGAAAAAATTGAAGAAGCAACCTCTCAAGGTGAAAAAATGGTGGTCCTATGTAGTCCTGTTATCAGAAGACATTTCAAGAGGTTAACGGAGAAATTCATTCCCAACCTGATTGTGGTCAGTCATAATGAATTAAGCCCAGATGTTAATATTAGATCCTTAGGTACGGTGAGGTTGTAAAGAATGTTCGTTAAGAAATTCGAGGCCGATACATTAGAAGAAGCCCTTAAAGCTGTTAAGCTTGAGTTGGGTCCTGATGCTATTATCCTTAAAACTATAACGAACAATGGTCTTAAGGGTGCTTTTAAAAAAAAGCGCATTGAAATTACAGCAGCTATATCAGAAAGAAGTTTTGAAAAAAAAGCGAAGGTGGATAAAGTGCTTAACCATGATCAAAAAGAAGCGTTTTACCAAAAGCCAGCAAAAACCATTAAAGATACGATCCATCAATACGCTGGAGCCGAGAATGGTTATGGCAATATGGGGCTTAATAAAGTTGTGAATACGATTGCTAAAGGTTCAGCAAGCCTAGCTGAAGTCACAACCAAAACGACTTCCATGATAAAAAATAGTCTTGATGATTTTTTAACAGATGGTGAAGAGGTTTCATCTTTTGACTTTGATTCAAATGATGAAGAGCCTGTTCAACCAAAAACTAAATCTACTAATCATGGTAAATATTCCGAGCCTCCCTCTGAGCGCGCCCAGACTCAAAAGAGCACCCCAGAAGCTCCTCAGGTGAGGAGAGAGCCGACAACCATGTCATCTGCTCCTGCAGCTTCATCAGTTAGCCGAGAGGCCTATAATGAGCTACGCCAAGAATTAAAAACGCAGCATCATAAAATTGCCTTACTTGAGCAAAAAATTCTGGAAATGTCTCAAAATTATCAGTTCAATCAAAAGCATCTCAATGAAGCCAAAGGGATTTTTCAGCTTAGAACAACTCTTAAAACTCTTGATGTGGATGAAGCTCACATACTCGATTTAATTAAAAAGGCCAATTATGAATTGGCCAAAGAAGATCTAGAGAACCCTGATATTGTTTTTGAATTTGCCCTTAAAGATATGGCAAGTTCAATCTTTACGGATATTCCTCTCTTTGCAAAAGTGGCAACAGGGGAGCCAGTCCTAACTGTTCTTGTCTCCGAAGCTGCTTCAGGACAAAGCTCAATGGGTATGAAAATTGCTGTACTAAAAAAGGATGTTGTCCTCATTCAGTATTCGCAGGATGCTCAAAACACCGCAAGTACAGATTTTGCCGCGCAAGTTTTTGGAATTAAGTTAGAAAAAGTGCAAAATTTTTCTGAAGTTGTAGGAATTTGTCGTAAGGCCACAGAGGCAGGAAAATCTGTTCTTGTTGATCTACGTTTAAACACCAAGTTTGGCGATGAAACAAAGAAATTTATTGAGACTCTAAAGCGCGGTTTTCATAACGTAGAAGTCTTAGGCACACTTTCGGCCATTCACTCAGAACTTTATAACAGAAAAATAATTGCCCGATATAAGGATATTATAGACGGTGTTATCATTTCACATGTGGATCTGTGTATGAATTTTGGGGCTATCTTCAATGTTCATAAGGCCCACAATAAGTTACCTTTAAAGTTTTTTGGAACTGGTCCAGTGGTTCCAGATGATATAGAGGCAGCAACGGCCGAGAGATTAATGGCCGGTCTTTTTCAGTTTTAGTTCCAAGTCTTTGTTGTAAGGCCCGACAGGATGTTAGGCCAGTGCAGTGACAGGAGGTTTATGCACAAGACTACTGAGTGGTTGCTTTCATTTAGCTCTAACCAAAATCAAAAATTGAACTCACGTTCTTCTTCACTAGAAGGCTTTAAACCTTGCACTAAAATTTCAATTACAGGTGGAAAGGGTGGAGTCGGGAAGACTTCCATATCTCTTAAAACTGCTCAAGAGCTTGCCAACGCAGGTTATCGAACCTTACTTATTGATTGTGATTCAAATCTTTCTAATACTGCGATAAAGC
>CANEVK010000100.1 GCA_947442115.1 Bacteriovoracaceae bacterium
CCGAGAGCAAAAAAGATACTCATCACCGCAGGTAGCTCATTAGGAAGAATGGCCATCGCTAGGGTCAATCCTATGAGGCTCGCACCAACCCAGTCCTGCTTTTTTAAAGCGTAAAAGATGATGACAAAAAGGCATATAGAGATAGCAAAAACAGTTATTTTTTTTATTAAGTATTGAGTCTCTTTTTCTAGGGAAGATAAATTCTCTTCCTGATGACTTAAACTCAGACCAATTTGCCCCAGCTGTGTTTGATGTCCAATTGACTCAACGATGGCAATCCCTTGGCCACTAACGATAGTTGATCCGGCATAAATAGTAGAATTATTTTCTTTTGCGACGGGGGTAGATTCACCAGTAAGCAAGGACTCATCGGAGGCCAGATAACTTGATTGGTCTATTTTTGAGTCAGCAGGAACCTTATCACCCTCGCTGATAAAAATGACATCTCCTCTGACTATTTCAGCTCCTGGAACTCTTCTTTTTTTTCCCTCTCTCAGAACCATGACTCTTGGACTTGAGAGTGATTTGAGAGCTTCTAAAGCTCTCTCTGCTTTGTTTTCTTGAACCAGAGTGATGCTAACGATGATTAGCAAAAAGGTCAGAAGCATTAAAGCTTCCATTGGATCACCTAAAAAGAAATAGATGAATCCACAAGCAATTAAAATGAAAACGGTTGGATCTTTTAGTAGATCCCATAATAATTTATAGACTGATTTGGATTTTGAACCAGGGATTTCATTTTTACCCTCAAGGGCCTGCAATTCAGCCACTCTTTGTTCATCTAGTCCATAATTTAAATTCGTTTCCACTAATAAAACCTCTGCAATTGTTCTAACAGATTTTTTAATGAAAAGACATGACGAGAGTATGGCGAAAAGTGTCATTCTTTGGACGGAGTGAGGATGACTTTTTCCAGAGAATCAGTATAATCTCTGAATGAAAAAAATTATTCTAAGCGGTAGTACTGTTACAGGCGACTTAACTCTTGGCAACTATATTGGGGCGATTAATAATTGGAAGCAATTGCAAGATCAATATGATTGTCTCTATTTTCTTGCTGATCTGCATGCTTTAACTGTTTATCAAGACCCTAAGGTTTTGCGTGAAAGAACTTATAGTTTTTTTGCTCAATATATTGCTTTAGGTTTAGATCCTAAGAAAAATATTATTTTTAATCAGTCTCATGTTCATGAACACACTGAGCTGGCCTGGATTCTCACCTGCCTGACACCCATGGGGTACTTGAACCGAATGACTCAGTTTAAGGAAAAGTCTGAGAAACATGTCAAAAATATCAATGCTGGACTTTTTACTTATCCGATTCTTATGGCAGCAGATATTCTTTTGTATCAGACAGACCTTGTGCCAGTTGGGGAAGATCAACGTCAGCATCTAGAGCTGTGCCGAGATATAGTAGGATTTTTTGAAAATCGCTACGGGCCAGGAGTCTTTAAAATGCCTGAAGCCTATGTTGGTAAAATGGGTGCTCGAATTATGTCCCTTCAAGATCCTGACAAAAAGATGTCCAAGTCTGATGAAAATGACAAAAATTTTGTTTCGATTATTGATGACGCAAAAAAAATAGAGAAAAAAATCAAATCCGCCACCACTGATTCAGGAACAGATATTAAATTTGATCCAGAAAATAAGGCCGGGCTTTCTAATCTCATGACCATTTACTCCGTATTAAGTGGCAAATCAATTGCTGAACTTGAGAAAGCTTATGAGGGGAAAATGTACGGCCACCTAAAAGTTGATCTGGCCGAACTTGTGGTCGAAACTCTTAAACCTGTGCGTGAAAAGTATGATGATCTGATGAAAAATAAAGATCATCTGGATGAGCTCTTAAAGTCCGGAGCAGATCGGGCCCAAGTTAAGGCTCGAGTAACTCTAGACCAAGTTTATAAAACAGTTGGTCTTTTAAAGTACTAAAAAATGGGCCTTAGAGTATAAAACGCTCTCGCTCCTCAGGATTGGGAAGTCGGCATGTTTCCCTCTTTCCGAAGAGACGGTAACGGTTAATTGCGACAAGATCATAAAATAAATTGAGAATCTTTTCAGGTAAGAGAGAAAAGAGAAGTAAAAACTTCCACGGCCATCCGAGTTCGGCCATGGCCCTAAGTGCAGCTTCAGCTTTACGGTAAGTATGCCCATCGATGTGAACAACCACTGATTTTAATTCTTTGATATCCTCAGAAGTGAGCTTAGTCTTCGCAAAGTCGCTTTGGATGGGTGAGAATTTAAAAATGGCTTTTTTATCTAACTTCATGATGAAGTCTACAAAGCCATTACATAGTCCACAATATCCATCAAAGAAGATAATTTTCATCAGATTATTTTAGCATCTTTTCCGAGCTCTTTTTAAAAAAAAGTGGTTAATTTTTATTAAAGTCCGAGCAGCTTTAATTCGATAAAATATTTATGAAAGATCAAAGATGCTTTATTTGTAAGTATAAAGGCCTCACAAAAACTGAAACCTATACCAATGAGATCTATCAACCTCGAGGGAGAAGTTTGAGTATTCCACTTTGTTATGATCATTCAATTGACCTTTTTAAGATTGGGCAGGTTAATTTCATCGTTAAGCATCGTCCGAATTTTACGGACTATTTTGGCTTTGAAAATGATGAGCTCATCATGCGGTATTTTGAGATTAAGGCATAGATAGAGCTAACCCCTTGATTCTCTTAGATTGAATTTTTTTCTCCCCTAGGTGACTGCTCTTATTGATCAGGTTACAACAAGCTTCTATGAAGCTCGTTTTAATTTTGGTGAGTCTATACTCTAGTTTACTCATGGCCGGCCCCAATGATGATATTGTGGTGAAGTCCAGATTAGATCATCAATCCTCATCTGCTTTTATCAGTCGAATGAGAACATTTTTGATTAATAATGAGTTCGGGGATCCCTATAACCGAGAGTTAGAAACACCAGTTGTGGTTGATTTCAACCAGGTGTTGGATGAACTTCCGGAGAATACCCAGGCCTGGATAAAAGAGCTCCAAAATATCCTAAATTTAAAACTTTTTGAATCAAACTATCAGCTGAGAATTGAAAAATTCTCGTATCAGATTCAAGCCTTTAATTCAGAGCTTAAGCCTTTTCAAGCTGGTCCAGACAGAGTGGAGTATGTCTCACTCAACTACGTTCAGGGATTACAACTTTCCGCCAAAAAAATTGTTTTTCAAGTTGAACTCAAGCGAACGACAAGTGGAACTCCCATTACATTTGATATAGAGCTTATTGAGCCGACTTTTATCTTGGATCCAGAGCTTGTTGTGGAATTACCAATGGGCTGGAGAACTTCTCTATTGCCGGACTCTCTTCTGCTCTCTCTACACTCAATAGATCTTAGTAAAGTGTTCAAGGAAATTGGTCAGAAGCCTAATCTTATTTCTTTTTCTGTGCAAGATTTCTCCATGCCAGAAGTCTCAATCCGTATTGGTGGAAAAGCTCTAACTTTTGACAGAGAAAAAATAAAACGTTTCCTGGTGTCTAGAAAAGATGAAATGAAATTGGCCATTATAGATTTAATTAAAACGAAACTCGAGGAAAGATTTTCAAATATCATTAAGGATAAGCCTCAAGAAATATTTATCCCGAGGACTTTTTCAACAAAAGGTGACATTGAAACAAATTTTAAACTAAAAAGTCTTAATACCGATGATTCAAAAATTTTAGATGCCCGATTGAAAGGATCATTTTGTTCTGAGAGAAATCAAAGCTCATTAGAAGATTGTCGATCAAATCAAGATCCTACCAAATTGAGAAGATTCATTTCGGATGAAAAATTTCAAGAATCCATGAATGAAATAAATCTTCTTTTTATGCAAAAAAGGGCCAATATCGTTTTTAGTATTAGTGAGCATTATATCAACCAGCTCATTGTGGCAGCCGCCCAGGCCGGACTGCTTGAGCTTGGTGGAGAAGGATTTCGTCTGGGGTCCGAAAAAGCCTTTATTATTGCTGAAGAAAAAGGCGAGGGATTTTCACTTTATCTAGACATTATTCACAAGTTAAAAGGATCCCAGAGGGTCTTAGTGGGAAAATCAGAATTAAATTTTCCAGTTCGTCTAAATATTGGCCTAAAGATTGTCTTAGAGGACAAGATACCACATCTTAAAATCAAAGTTTTGAATCTAAAAACAGATGATCAATTACTGCTTCAGGGAAAGCCTGAGTATGGGCTAAAAACGAACGTCAACACAGTACGTTTTCAGAAAAAAGTCATTGCTGGAATCATGAACGACATTAAGCCTTTTGATCAAAAAATTCTTTTTGACCTAGAGCTTAAAGAATTTAAAGATACTGCTCTTGAGGAACTTTCATTTACTTCCGATGGAAAGGGGCGTGCGAATGCTGTTCTTTTCATGGAAAATGCCAATTAAAATCAAATAAATTTTTACTAAACTCAATGGACCTATTAAGATGATGGAGTTTAAGGAGAAATCTATGGGTACCATGACAGTTAGTCCTGAAGAACAATTAAAAGAATTAAAGCGTGGAGCTTTTGAGATCCTCCCAGAGGATGAACTGCTCAAAAAATTAAAGAAGTCTTTTGAAAAGCAAAAACCTCTCGTCATAAAATTTGGTGCTGATCCTTCAAGACCGGATATTCACTTAGGGCATACTGTCGTCTTGCAAAAACTAAGACTGCTCCAAGATTTTGGACATGAAATCTACTTTCTGATTGGTGACTATACGGCACAGATTGGAGACCCGACGGGAAAAAATAAGACACGACCTATCCTTACGGCCGAAGAGGTCATGCAAAATGCCCAGACCTATAAAGAGCAAGTTGGAAAAGTTTTAGATATGTCTAAAACCAAAGTGGTTTTTAATAAAGACTGGCTCGGGCAATTCTCAGGCCTTGATCTTATTCGCCTTATGTCTAAGGCCACTGTTGGTGCCATTCTTCAGCGTGATGATTTTTCTAAGCGCTACAATAATGCGGAAGCTATTTATTTGCATGAATTTGTTTATCCCATTTTACAAGGTTTCGACTCTGTTCATCTTAAGGCCGACCTTGAATTAGGTGGAACAGATCAGACATTTAATCTCATGATGGGTCGACATCTCCAGTATGCTTATGAGCAAGAGGCCCAATGTATTCTCACTATGCCGCTCATTGAAGGAACCGATGGTGTGCATAAAATGTCAAAATCCATGGATAACTACATTGCCCTGACTGATACGCCGACGAATATGTTTGGAAAGCTCATGTCGATTTCCGATGAACTGATGAAGAAATATTATCTTCTTTTGTGCCGAAGACCGGCCCATGAAGTAGAGACTATTATTTCTGGTCTTACAGGTGGAACAATGCATCCGATGGAGGCCAAGAAAAATCTGGCCGCTGAAATTACGGGGTACTATCACGGAGAGGCTTCTGGAAAAGAAGAGCGTGAGAAGTTTGAGGCGCGTTTTTCTAAAAAACAAATTCCAGATGATATTCAAACAATCTCAAAAGCTGCTGGAGCGATTAATCTTTTAGATCTTTTTGTGGAATTAGAGCTGATCAAATCTAAATCAGAAGGTCGACGCCTGATTCAACAAAATGCCGTGAAGGTTAATTTTGAGAATCACAGCGCCGAGGTTTTGAATCTTGAGGCCGGGAGTGAAGTCATCCTAAAAATTGGAAAACTTCGCATGCTAAAAATCATCATTAATTAATAACTCCCAAAGCCAGCGTTTTGACGTTTAACGATCTCGACGCTGGCACTTGTTCCAAGCCTGTTGGCGCCAGCTTCAACCATGGCCTTTGCTGTTTCTGTATTTCTAATTCCACCACTGGCCTTCACCCCAATTCCAGGTCCTACAATGGAGCGCATGAGTTGAACGTCTTCTATTGTCGCCCCCGAAGTTGAAAAGCCAGTTGATGTTTTAACAAAATCCACGCCGGCCTTAACCGCTAATTCACAAGCTTTCGTTTTTTCTTCCAGAGTTAGCAAACAAGTCTCAAGAATAACTTTTAGGATGGCACCTTGTTGATGACAGATTTGGGCAAGAGATGACATATCATCAAGAACATATTGCCAGTTTTGCGATTTCACGGCCGAGATGTTGAGCACCATATCGATCTCTTTGGCCCCTTCAGCAATCGCCTTCATGGCCTCAAAGCGTTTGGTCTCCATCGTTGAGGCCCCAAGTGGGAAACCAACGACTGTACAAACTTTCACTGAACTTCCTTTTAGAAGCTCGACACAGGTTTTGACATAGTAAGAGTTTACACAGACAGAAAAAAAATGATTTTCCTTGGCTTCCTGACAAAGCTTTTCAACCTGCTGATGAGTTGCATCCGCTTTAAGAAGAGTATGATCAATAAATTGAGCGAGTTCCATGATTAGACCTTTGGGATTTGAGTATGTTGAAGAATATTTTTATTTTTATGATATTCGAGGAAAGATTGGCATTCAGGACGATGATCGATTTTAATTATTTCTCTAAAAAGGGCCCAATCAAGAAAGGAGTAAAGAGATATGGTATGGAAATTCCATTCTTTTAAACCTTGATCCTTTAAATATGGCCTGAGGTAATCTAGAACTGAATCAATTCTTTCATGCTGACGATTTATATATAGATAAGGCTCACTTATATTAATCCCAGATCGCTTGAGCATCAGCAGTGCCACTCCAGCATTCATGGCCCCATCAATGGCCGTTAGTTGATTCTCGTCATTCCAATCCATATTTTGAAAGCGATGGATTGAATTGAGATAATTAAATATCTGTCGTGAATCCCAAATGGTTTGCTCCCCATCAGTGAGAACAGGAATTTGATTGATAGGATTTATCTTATTCAGATCGATAGCATCCTGACCCTCAAAAATATTCATTTCCTTAAAGTCATAAGGGACATTTTCCAGAAGCACTCTGATCCTTCTCACAAAAGGGGAGGTCTTCGATCCGTAAAGTACATAATTCATGAAATAATCCAGGAGATAGAAATTTTACTAAGTGTCTATATTGTAGACACTTTTATCTGAAGTCGCCAACACTTAGACATCTCTATACATCCAAGTAACTAAAAATATTGAAGGATTTTTGGCACGATTGTTGAATATATATGCTCAGAACAAATGTTTTATTTTGGGGGTTACTATGAAAACAAAAATGTTAAATCTAATAAATTCTTTTTTACTACTTTCAGTTTTAGTTTCTTGTGGAAAGAATCAAGTCTCAGGTGGATCTCAATCCGGACAATTTCCTATGCCGCCGATTAACAATAATTACTCAACTGCAACGGGTGAAACTGTTTGGAATGAAGTGAAAAACTGGGTCGATGGATCGAGTGATAACCTTCAAGTTGGGATTCATGGGATCTATCTAACGAGAACATACTCCGGAGCGATTAATGTTATACCAAGCATGTGTTTAAAAAATACCACCGTTTTGGGGTGCTCGAACCCTTCTGGATGCTTCAAGAGTACGAGTGTCGGAGTCATGAAAGGCGTGGTTCAGATGTCATCATCGACAGTTCTTGGGATTACGACTAAACGTTACTCTGATTGTGACATCACTTCAAACTTTAGTTTGTACACAAAAGCTTCGAACCAAGATCTCAAAGATGCTGTGAATGGAAAATTTGGGCAATACCTTATTAAGTCCCTGACTCAGAAAACAGGTTCAATTTATAAAGTCTACTTCGGCTCTTTCCAAGGTAGTACTTCTCCGGCTTCATATGCCATTATTAACACTTCGCTTCCTAGTATCGTGAACCCAACTGAAGTTGGTTCTATTGGGGGCGGTAACATTACAAGACTGATCGATTATCGAATTGTTCAATAATATCAAAGTTTAAATCTCCATCTAGGCCGCCTGAGGGCGGCCTTTTTTAATTGATCTGGTCGGATAATTATTGCGTCTAATTCTTTTCCTGCATTTTAAAACTCAAAAAATTCCAACTTCAGTTATCCTATTAATACCTTTTATTATCTCTTCGGGAGTGCATTTTATGGGTTATTACAAAGCTGATTTACGGGACATTGAATTTAATCTTTTTGAGCAACTTAAAATCCAGGATATGTCAAAATATGGATTAGGCGAGCAAGATATTAAGGGCATTGTGGCCGAGTATAATAAGTTTGTAGAAAATGAAATTTTTCCTACTCGTGAGCCTTCAGATCAACAAGGTGTTAAGCACGTGAACGGAAAAGTTCAAGTTCCAGAAGTTCTCAAAAGTGTGCACAAGAATTTTTATGATAACGGTTGGTTTGCTCTTGGACTGCCTGAAGAAATTGGGGGAACTCCAGTTCCTGAAGCTCTTTATGTGGCGTGTATGTCTCTTGCTACAGGTGCAAACGTTGCTTGGTATATGTACCCAGGCTTAAGTCGTGCTGCTTTAAATGTGGTTCACTTAAAGGGCAATGATTTCATGAAGACTCATATCATTCCAAAAATGATGAGTGGAGAGTGGGGTGGAACGATGTGCCTCACTGAACCTGGTGCCGGTTCAGATGTGGGAGCCTTAAGAACAACAGCGAAACCTTTACCGAATGGTTCTTATGCCATTCAGGGAACAAAAATATTCATCTCCTCCGGTGAATCAGATCTTTACCAAAATAATATTCACCTCGTCCTCGCTCGAACTCCTGGGGGAGCAGAAGGAACAAAGGGAATTTCTCTTTTTGTTGTTCCAAGATTTAAAATTAATGAAGATGGCTCCATGGCTGAGGCAAATAATGTAGTTTGTTCGAAGATAGAGCACAAGATGGGGATTCATGCCTCAGCAACCTGTGAAATGCAGTTTGGGATGAATGGCCAATCTGAAGGATGGCTTATCGGTGAAGAGTTTGATGGAATGGCCACCATGTTCATTATGATGAATGAAGCCAGACTTTACTGTGGTATTCAAGGTGAATCCCAGGCGAATCTGGCCTACATGATGGCG
>CANEVK010000101.1 GCA_947442115.1 Bacteriovoracaceae bacterium
CCTTAATGTAGTGAAGCTGAGTTTCTTCTTGAGCACCAGTGGTTGAGTGACAGGCCTCCTGGAAGGCTTCTGAAAAGAGGGTGTAAGAACCGTCTTCAGTTTGTATCCATTGATGTTTGTCAGGGGCCTGTGGTGTCTTCACGCTGTAACTGCCTAAAATAATTGTCTTTAATTCATTTGGATGATTGTCTAAGTCTCTAAAAAGACGTCGGTAGAGGATTGTTATCAAACCTTAAGGAGGGCTTCAACTAAAATTATTCAAGACGAGTATGGAAAAAACCGATCAGGTGAGTGGAGATTATTGATTTGAAGACATTGCTCTTTATTATTTTTTTACTGATTTCTAGATTTGCTGTCGCTATTAATGGGGTCTATGACCCTTATTTAGATGATATTTACAATTATGAATTTGATGAATTCTCAAACGGCTCTGACTCCATAGGGAATGACTGCTCAGACCAAGGTAATCTTTCACCTATTGAAGACCTTCTTGGTAAAGACATTCCAGGCATATGCTCATCTCTTCACCCTTCAAGTTCAAATTCGAGTGTAGAATATTGTAACTGTCTAGAAGAAAAAAAGAACCAAAACGTTCTCTTGCTAGATTTGGTGCAATCCGAAGGTAAAGATCAGTCACAGAAGCGATTAGAGATGGAGATGAAGTTTCGAGACTCCTATACCCAAATGGTTATAGAAGATAATTTGCAGCGCTTTATTCTGGGTGAGGAAATACCAACTCAAAATGTGGAGTGTACTGCAAAAACTATGGGAGAATTTGTTGAAAAAGCTGCGAACGCTCACCTGAGCGCGCAGAAAGATTTTTTGTTAAAAAAACAATCTGAGCTCGATGCTAAAGCTAAAGAATGTAATAGCCCTAAGATTTTTTATAAATTGTGGAATACTTTCTCCTGTAACGCCGTTAATTCTCAGTTGCCATATATTAAAAAAAGAATTGAAGAATGGGATAAAAGGCAAATTGAAACATTCAGTCTTTTAAGTAAGCCAATCTCTTGTGATGAAGATATAAAAGATGAATTAATTGAATATTTTACACAAGTTGATATTGGTGTTGAAGGACTAAAAGAAAAATTAATTGGTTTAAAAGGTAAGGACTCATGCACGAAGGATGATTCTGAGATCATTCGACAAGTTTCCGAAATAAGAGAAAAAATTCTTTCTGTTTCTGCCTCCCCTTGTGAAGGTATCGCTGGTGCTGTTGGTTGTAATTTTGATCAGCTTAATAAAAGCTCTGCAAAAAAATTGGCAAAAGCTTATGAATTTGATGAAAGCACCCAGTGTGTTAGTTTTGCGGAGTACAAAACTTTTAAAAGTATTCCTCCTGATGATAATTTTTTAAACGGTTTGGAGAAGGATCCTTTAAATTTTTTAAGTCCTGTTCCAGTTAAAGAAAATGATCAAGATTATCAAAACAAAATGAACTTTCTTAGATCAAATCCCATGCTGGCAAAGATCATCCAGCATCCGGCCCAGAATACAGAAGAGCTTCAGAGAATATTGAAAAAATTGGCAAAAGATCTGAAAAACAAAACTGCCCCCCAGAAACTCAAGATATATTTAGATTTCCTTAAAGACAAAGAAGGTCTCCAGTCATTAGCTCATAATAAGGATGGAAAAACTAATGAGTTAAAGGTTTGCTCAGATCTTGCTCGAAATTATACTGCCTTGAGAGTGGCTGATTATTTTCCAACGGAATCAAATCCAAACCCTAATCTCGATAAGGGGTTAAAAAAGGAATTGAAAAAGTGTAAAAAAATAAATGACAAAACCAAGGAAGAGAATAATTCGTTGGAGACCTTAAAAGTTGATCCCGTTTTTAATCTTGGAAATAAACATAGAGAAATTTCGGACGAGCAACAACGAGATGATTACCGTAAATTCCTAGCTGAAAATTGCCATACACTTCCAGAAAAGCAATCTTACAAAGATTACATGGAAAAGTGCTTGAAAGACGGAGTTGGCATGACAACAAAAACTTGTCGTCAAAAATTTCTTTCTGTATCACCCTTTCATTCTATCAATGATGTCATGTCCACATACCCAATTAATACAAATCCCGGTGCTAATCCAGGTGATCTCCTTGACCATTTGAAAGACGAAAACCAGGATCAAGAATTTATAAATTGGTTTAAAGAGTCAGTTGCTCCCAAATATTTTGAGGATCCCATAGGTGTTTTCGGGATGAAGTCATATATGAATAATAGATCCTTTGGTCATAGCTACAAAGGCGCTACTCGGCCACCTCAGACCAATTCAGCATCTTCCAGCAGATCAGTCCCTTCTGCTTCTGCTTCTGCTTCTGCTTCTGCTGACCCTTCTCCGATCAGGCATAATCAAGGAAAGCAAACTGTGAATCCTGGGCAGGTGATGCCAAGATTTAATTCACCAGCGAAGACTCAATCGGCAGCTGGGAGACAAGTGGAGCCGAACAGAGCACCGGCTTCAGCAAGTCATTTCCCTTCGAGAGATATTCAAGGCTCTTCTTCATCGGGAAAGTCATCTAGCTTTGATGAATCCGTTAGTTCAGAGAAAGATTTATCTCAAGATTTAGCAGAAAATGAAGAACGCAGTAAAAAATTAGGTAATATGAACACTACTAATGAGAAATCAAAAGCATCTCCTTCAAGGGGTGTTTCCATGAATTCTTCCTTCTCTCCTTCGCCTTCAAGTATGGTAGCCCCTGGAGCTCGAAACCTACTAGGACCCAATAGGGGTCCAACGGCCTTAGGTCCCTCTCCTTACAAGAAAGGTACATTTAATGATGCACTAAATAGCATTCATGAAAAATCTGCCATGCAAATTTTAGGTGGTGCGGTTGATCCAAAAGAATTCAAAGGGCCTCAGCAGAGTGCCAAAGACCTCATTGTTGATGATCCAATAAAGTTTGAAAAACTTGGAGAAGATCCGGTTCTTCTAGAAGCCTTTATCAAAGAAAAAATGAAAGGGATGGTAGTGGGTGAATCTAAAATTATCACCATCATCAATGCAAGCCCAAATCGTCCTGTGCCACACATGATTTTTAGAATCAAGGCCAAAGAAGATGGAAGCTTTGATATCCAATCTGTGCCTTCTGAAGTTCCAGTGAGAGTGGCGACCTTAAAAAGTCTTCTTGATCAATTACCCAAGCAATAATTAACCTACAAAACTGGTGACTTTATCAATGGTCCAATGGGGATCATCGGCCGTTAGGTCATGACCTGCAGTTGGGTGTTCGATGATAGGCACTTGCCATTTCTCAGCGATAGCGCGAGAGCAATTCACACTGACCATTCTATCTTGAGTGGCGGCAAGGATAAGGATAGGAATCTGAGGTTTGAAATTTCCAATTCTAAAAGTCCCTCCGGCCGTGATTTGGCGGATGGTATTGGCCAGACTCACTGGACGCTCTTTTTGAATTTCTTCCCACAAATTGAGAGTTTGATCGAAAACGTTTTTATGATTACTCACAAGGCGCAGGATATGAGCTTCTTTGGCGCGCCCTTTAAGCGTAGGGACCTTAAAAAGGTAGATGAGGGCCCGGGGCTTGAGGCGTTCAAAAGTTTTTGAAATACCACCATAGCTGGTATTGATGAGAACGGCACGATGGAAATCTTCCGGAAAGTTTTTCATCCATTGAGCAGCAATCATGCCCCCGAGTGAAATTGCCACCAAGATGCAGTCGTCATTTTCCTCACGAGCAGCGAGATAGCTCTCCCGCATGATCTCAACCATTCTTCTAATAGAAAGCGGGGAGGGCGTTTTAAAATAAACTCCAGCACCAGGAATATCAATCATGGTGAACTTGGCACCAGGATTTTGGGCGAGAAGTTTGTCCGGGAAGTCGCCCCAGTGTTTGGATTCACGAATTAAACCACGAAAAAGGTAAAAATGTTTTTGCTTTGTCATAGGTAAACATCTTACACTTTTTTTATGAGTTTGAAGGACTATTACGAAGATTCTTATAAGACTGAGAGCAGCAGAAGTTTGAATGAATTACAAGCTGAAGCACTTCAGTCAACCAAAGGGCTTCTTCATTTTGTTGAAGAGTCTAAAACTCGCTTTCTTCCAGATCTTTCTTGGCAAGGACTCAAAGTCATTGAGATGGGCTCTGGACTGGGAGGCTTAAGTCTGCACCTGGCGCGACTTGGGGCGGATGTGACCTTAGTTGATTTTTCAGCAACGGCTCTTCAACAAGCAGAAAAAATTTACGCACTGGAGGGCCTTCAACCTCGTTTAATCCAGGCCGATGTGGGCCTGCCTGGTGATGAGATCAATGAGAAGTTTGATCTCATATTAGACTCTCATCTGCTTCACTGTATAACCTCAGCGCCTGAGCGATCATCTTACTTTAAGCTGATTGATGAGTTGCTTTCGGATAGAGGTCTTTTTGTGGCCGAAACTATGGTCCATAGAAAAAAACTTTTTGTGCCTGATGGTTTTATGTTTGATCAAAATTATGTGTTATGGCAAATGTTTGGTGAGTGGAAACCGGTGCGTAAAATTCCTGATAGTTTAGATCTTGAGAAAGAAATAAATGAAGCTGGATTGAACATAAGTTATTTTTTTTACTACGGTCAGTTTAGTTTTATTCCTCACCGAACATTCATGGATATTCCAGCTGAAGTTTTACCGGCCTCAGTTAGAATGGTTTTGCAAAAAAAGCAGATCACTCAATCTTAAAATAATACTCTAAGTCAACTCTCCTGCGCGATTATAATGAGGTCTCATCAAGGAGCAGATATGAATTTAAATATTACTTTTCGCCACATGGAACATACACCAGCATTAGACACCGTGATCCGTGATAAATCTGAAAAATTTCAAAAATGGTTTGGCCCTCAGGCCACTGTTCACTGGACATGTTGGAAAGAAGGCATTGAGTTTTGCTCTGAAGTCACGATTCATGCCGGCCATCAAGACTATTTTGCGAAGGCCCATGACGATGATCTTTATAAGACGTTTGATCACATTATTCATAAAATTCAGAATCAAATAAAAAAATAGTTTACGGAGTTTAAGATGACTAAGATTTGGCACAAAGCTTACGACACAGGCGTTCCTTATGACATTAACCCTAATGAGTATTCATCAATTAATGATGTCATTGAGGTTGGTTTTACAAAATTTAAAAATAACCCAGCTTTTCATAATATGGGGACAACTTTAACTTATGAAGAGATTGATCGCTTAAGTCTTAAGTTTGCGAGTTACCTGCAAAATGATTTACATCTTCAAAAGGGCGATCGTGTCGCACTAATGATGCCTAATATCCTTCAATACCCAATCGCTTTATTTGGTGTTTTAAGGGCCGGTCTTGTAGCCGTTAACGTCAACCCTCTTTACACTCCAAGAGAGCTTGAGCACCAACTTAAAGATGCTGGGGCCAAGGCGATTGTGATTTTTGCGAACTCGGCGAATGTTTTAGAAAAAGTGATTGCCAGCACTCCAGTGAAAACAGTTATTGTGACTGAAATTGGAGATATGCTTAAATTTCCAAAAAACTACATTGTCAATTTCGTGCTTAAGCATGTGAAGAAAATGGTTCCGGCCTTTTCACTTCCCAATGCTGTCAGTTTTAAAGAAGTGATTGCCAAGGGTGATGCTGCAAAATTTAAAAAAGTTGATGTGAAGCTCGATGATATTGCCTTTCTTCAATACACTGGTGGGACAACAGGTGTGGCCAAAGGAGCTATTCTCACTCATAAAAATATTGTGGCGAACATGGTTCAGGCAAGAGCATGGATTAAAAACCTGATCACAGATGGCAAAGAAATTATCATCACTCCGCTACCGCTCTATCATATTTTTTCATTAACTGCGAACTGCTTTATCTTTAATAGTGTGGGCGCACTCAATGTCCTTATTACAAATCCTCGTGATATCCCTGGATTTATCAAAGAACTTCAAAAGTGGAAGTTCACGTCCATCACAGGCGTGAATACACTCTTTAATGGACTTTTAAATAACGAGGAATTTAGAAAACTTGATTTCTCTCACCTCAAGGTCACACTTGGCGGTGGTATGGCGGTTCAAAAGGCCGTTGCTGAAAAATGGAAGGAAGTGACAGGACGTCCATTGATTGAGGCTTATGGCCTGACAGAGACTTCTCCTGCTGCTTGTATTAATCCTATGAGCCTGAAAGATTACAACGGTTTTATAGGTCTACCTATCCCATCAACTGAAGTTGAAATCAAAGATGATAATGGTAAAACACTTCCCTTGGGTGAGATCGGAGAAATTTGTATCCGTGGTCCTCAAGTGATGGCCGGCTATTATAATCGTCCAGATGAAACGGCCAAGGTTATGACGGCCGATGGTTTCTTCAAGACTGGTGATTTAGGCTTCATGAACGAGATGGGGTACTCAAAAATCGTTGATCGTAAAAAAGATATGATCCTTGTTTCAGGTTTCAATGTTTACCCTAATGAACTTGAGGATGTAATTGTTCAAAACTCAAAAGTTCTTGAATGTGCAGCGATTGGAATTCCTGATGAAAAATCCGGTGAAGTGGTTAAGGTATTCGTCGTGAAAAAGGATGAATCCCTTACTCAAGAAGAGCTTATGAAATTTTGTCGTGAGCACCTGACTTCTTATAAGGTTCCTAAGATGATTGAATTTAGGAAGGAGCTTCCTAAATCAAACGTGGGAAAGATCTTGAGAAAAGATCTTCGATCAGAAGCTGTTTCTCAATCTCATTAATTAATAAGGCCCTTCGGGGCCTTTTTTTATGCTCGTTGGTCTTTCAAATTCTTACTTTTAATCAAGATTCCTCTGTATTATTAAGGATGTCGCAACAAGTTAGCAAAAGTAAGAAAAAGAACATTTCACACTTTGGATTCATCGACTTAAGATAGATTGTAAGCAGCAATTAAGAATCAAGGATGATTTTATAGACCAGAGAAGGACTTCTGGCTTGAATGTCGCCAAAGAAGGGCCCGTGCAGGGGCCCTTTTTTATTTCAGCAACTTATCTTTATTTTTTCAGACTATTTAATAAATTTTCAGCTTAAATTCTTACATTTATTTTTGAGCTCAGGTGAATTTTTGGCACTTGTTTGAAGTTTTATTTGAAATGATGTCAGAACCGGCGTCGCTAGTGCTGAAGAGCACTAGCGAAGGCCTTCTTCGAGCGCCAGGGCCGAAGATGTTTTGGCGTCTTTGTATTTAATAATAAGGGCACATTGAAGTTGCAGGTTCATCTCCTGGGCCCATTTGTTAGTTGAAAAGGGTCTTGTTCCAGGAACCACAACCGCGTAAGGAGGGATGGCCTCACCAGGATTTAAAACTCTCTCATGAACACAGTCATAAACTGGAATCCCTTTGGAGAGCTTCACTCCAGGTGCAATCACGGCCCCTTGAGAAACTTGGATCCCTTCAACGATCACTGCTCCGGCACCGATGAAAGCATCGTCCTCAATAACGACTGGTGTTTGACCAATGGGCTCAAGAACTCCACCAATCTGAACTCCGGCCGACAGATGAACATTTTTTCCAATCTGAGCACAACTTCCCACTAAGGCATGGGAATCCACCATGGTTCCTGTATCAACATAGGCCCCAACATTGATGTAGGCCGGTGGCATGATGATCACTCCTGGAGCAACATAGGCGCCACGGCGAACTGAAGATCCCCCGGGAACCATACGTACTTTTTCTTCAACTTTAAATTCTCGAGGAGGAAGGTTATGTTTATCCACAAAGCCCCCTGAAAATTCTTTAAGTTCACCTGCTTTAAAAGCTGCGAGAATGGCTTCTTTCACCTGAGTCTGGGCGACCCACTTATCTCCCTCTTTAATGGCCGAACGGACAATTCCCTTTTCCAGAAGATCTAGAGTTTCTTGCCAGTTCATTTTGCATTCCTTTTATACCACGCTTTAACTTGTTCATTGGCGATTTGAAGTTTTGTTATATCTTTCAAATCCTCATGAGAAAGTGGTGCAAACATGAAGGGAGTTTTAATTTTGCCGGTTTCATACATCAGTCTTTTGACTGGAACAGGATTACTGACTAAAAAGAGACTATTTGAAGCTTCTGTCCACAGTGCTTTGTCATCAAAAGTTTTATTGAGACATTTTTCCACATAAAGATTGGTTTCCGCTGGCCATGAGTTTGAAGCCACTGAAACAAGTCCAGATGATCCTGCGAGAGCAAATTCCGGCATAAGGGCATCATCACCACAATAGACAGCTTTACCGTTTGCTGCTTTCAGATAGTCTTTAAATTTTTCTACTGAGCCACTTGCTTCTTTAATCGCCCAGAAATTTTTATGGGTTGAAAGTTGAGCCACTGCTTCCGTAGAAAGTGCGACTGCCGTTCTTCCCGGAACATTATAAAGCATGACGGGTTTTGAAGAGGCATCCATCAAGGCTTTAAACCATTGGTATTGTCCGACTGGGCCAGGTTTTGCATAAAGGGGAGTGACCATGAGGTAGGCATGGATCTGTTGAGTTTCTAGATATTTTACCCAATCCATCGTTTCTTGGAGCTGATGACCACCGACACCGACCATGATAGGTGATGAAGGTTTTAAGTTGATCACATGTTCAACAATTTTTTTCTTCTCATCTAGCGTGATATTGAGAGCTTCACCAGTTGAGCCTAAAACCAAGAGCCCATTGTTGGCCTCACATTGATCTTTAATAATAGCTGTCAGTGCCTCATAGTCGACCTGATGTTGATCATTCATAGGTGTAATAACGGCGGTCCAGAGTTTGTATTGATTAAGATTCATAGTGTATCCTCCAAAACTTCTTGAAATGAATGAAGACCAGGTCTTTTATTTTTATAAAGATATTCCG
>CANEVK010000102.1 GCA_947442115.1 Bacteriovoracaceae bacterium
ATGGAATCTAAAAGAACTTGAGCGGGCATTACAAAATCAAAAAACAATTGGAATTTTTCATCAAAGTGAGGATGAACTAGATCAATTAAAAGCATGGTCTGGTTTAGGGATCGCGACAGAAGAAAAAATGGGGTATCTTTCATTTCAAGATACAGACCCGAAGGTGGTTTTTGAATTATTGAATCACCCTGATAGACTCATTGTTTGTTATCAATCTAAGTCACTGCTCCAGCAATTTTTAATGCAAAAAAGAGAGCCAAAATTTAATTACTTTGATCTTGCTCAGGCCCATTTCATTTTAAATCCAGACTATCGACATGATTTGATGACCATGACCGAAGAGTATTTAGGATTAAAGATTGAGGATTCAAAAGGACAAGCTGATTTATTTGCAGCTGTCAGTAAAGAAGAATTAAATAAACTTGCCCAAAAAGCCCATGCTATTTTAAAACTTCACCCGATATTAAGAGAAAAAATGAGAGACTTTAAGGTTGAAAAACCTTATGACGAGCTTGATATTCCGCTCATAAAAGTCCTGGCAAAAATTGAGCTTGAGGGTATCCAGCTCGATGTTGATTTTTTTAAAAAATTAGAATTAGATTTTTCCAAGCAATTAGATGAGATTCAATCTGAAATTGTTGCTGTGGCAGGAGACAAAATAAATTTAAGATCTCCAAAGCAAGTGGGAGAACTTCTCTTTGATAAACTCCAACTTCCCGTTATCAAAAAAACAAAAACAGGCTATTCAACAGATGCAGAAGTCTTAAACGAATTAGCGGGAATGAATTTAAGTCCGATACCTGGCCTATTACTCGGTTTTAGAGAAATTGAAAAATTACTTAGTACTTATGTAAAAGCTCTCCCTCAGATGATTAACCCCAAGTCGGGAAAAATTCATACCCATTTTCAACCAAGCAATGCAGCCACGGGTAGGTTATCTTCAGACCATCCTAATCTCCAAAATATTCCTGTGAGAACTGAGAACGGGAGAAAATTAAGACGAGGATTTATTCCACCCAAAGGACATTACCTCCTTTCGGCCGATTACTCTCAGGTTGAACTCAGGCTACTTGCCCATTTCTCCCAAGATAAAAATATGTTGGAAGCTTTTCATCAAAATCTTGATATCCATCAACAAACTGCTGCTGAAGTTTTTGAAGTTCCTCTTAAAGATGTAACCAAGGAAATGAGAAATGGAGCAAAAGCCATAAATTTTGGTCTCATGTACGGGCAGACAAGTTTTGGTCTCTCAAATTCTCTTCATATTTCACAAGCTGAGGCCAAAAAGTATATAACGGCCTATTTTAAAAAATTTCACTCGGTGAAATCCTATCTGGATGAACTAAAAGAAAAGGCAGAGGCCACTGGTTATGCTGAAACTTTATTTGGTCGAAAACGCATTCTATCCGACATTAAATCAACCAACCGCCAGGTAAAGGCCATGGCCGAAAGAATTGCGATTAATAGCCCCATTCAGGGGACTGCAGCCGATATCATTAAGCTTGCTATGATCCATATTCAAAAATTAATTGAAGAGAAGAATCTTCAATCGAAAATGATTCTGCAGGTTCATGATGAGTTGATTTTTGATGTTGTTCCGGAGGAACTAGAGATTATTAAGGAATTAGTCAGGGAACAAATGGAAGGTGCCGTAAACTTGACTGTTCCACTTCTCGTGAACTTAGGAGTCGGCGAGAATTGGTACGATCTTAAATAAAACTCAACGAGCTCTTTAGATTGCCGATAAGACCAATATGGTCAAGGTGTTACTGGCATTGATGTTTGTTCTTTCTGGCAAAACGTGGGGACTTTCCTGTGACTGTGATGTTGTCGTTTATTCTCCTCTGACCGGGTCCCATCTTCTTTCGCCAAAAATTATTAAAAAATATGAGCTTGATGAATTTGCAGGTTATGGAAGAAAAAATATTCTTACATGCCAAGAATCATGCCTCAAAGAATTCCAAGAAGATATGCCTTCAAAAAGGTTAAACGCCTTGCTTGTGACTTACTCAATGGAGCTGATTCAAGAGAGAAAAATTGGATTTAATTGTACTGGATTAACCACACTAAAATATCCAGTCAGAGTCAAAGCAAAGCTTGGGCCTTATGGTATTGGTTTAGTCGCAGATATGATTCAGGTGGTTAATCATGAAGAAATATGTTTTTAAATTATTTTTTTACCGGGTAACCTTTTTCAATCCATAAATCCATACCGGCATCGTGAATACATACAAGGTTTTTAAGACCCATTTGTGAAAGAGCATCAAATGCTGTTCTCGCTCGTCCGCCTCTTTTACAGTGAATATAAATCGTACTGAAATTTTTTAATTCGTTTAGCTTTCCTGGGAGCTGATCTAAAGGAATGTTAAGGGCATTCTCTATATGTCCTGCTAAATATTCTTCTACTGTTCTCACATCTAAAATAATTTCACCAGCTGCAAGCTTATGATGAAGATTATAAAAGTCATTAAGAGTCATATGAGTATTTGACACAAAAGGTCTCCTTTTAGATTTTTAAATTAAGATTTAATACCTCAAATACCGATAAAGTCAAAGGAGATAAATGGAATGGTTTATAGCCTTTTTCTCATCATCGCTATTTTATACAACTTGAGAAAATTCTCAAAAGAGAAAACTATCTTTTTAGAATCACTCATGGATGCTCAAAGTGGCCAGCATCGTGAAATGATTCTGAGTCATCAGTTTCATATCTTTATTTTTGAAGCCTTTTTAGGGTTTGTTATTTCACATGTTATTTCTGAACGCTCATTCGCTATGGGCATTCTTGGTTTTGCTATCGTTTATCTATTGCTCTTAATTGCGGGATTATTTCTCTATCAATATTTTTTAAAATTTTTAGAAAGATTAAGTGGCCTGGAGCTAAGAAAAAAATTCAATCATCATGTCATCAAAGAGTTTAGAGTGAGCTTCGGTCTTATCATGCTCCCCATTATTATTTATTCTCTCCTCAATTGGACCTTTCAGAATGAGCCGATGTTAAACGAAAACGCTAGCAGCTTTTGGTTTATAGAATTTTTTAGTAATTTTATTTTCATTTCAGTCTTAACTATTACTTGTACAGTGATCCTTCTTTTAAGGTTGCTGCCAAATCGCGATATTACTGAACCAGAATATGTGGAGCTTATTCAGAAAAGATTGTCCCAGATTGGCATGCCACACATGAGAGTCAGATGGATTGAGGCAGATATCAAGAATGCATTTGTGGTTGGAATCAAGTTGTTGCGCTTTTCAAATCAGACGATGTTTATAGGTCGGCGCTTAAGGACCATGCTTAACAAAGAAGAGTTTGATGCCGTCATTTGCCACGAGCTTGCACATGTTGCCAATAGGCATATTCAGAAGAGAGTTTTTGAATTATTAAAAAATTTTATTTCATCAGTTTTAGGAGTTGGGGCGGTCATTCTTCTCACGACTGTTTTTTTCTTTCTTTATTATGGTGAAGACTTCAATCTCCATGATGATCTAGTCGCCTTCGTTTGTACGATCTCCGCCATAGCATGGATTTTTTTTAGTTATTCACTTTTCTTTGATTCGATTAGATCTCATGAATATGAAGCAGATGCTTTTGCCGTCATGAAGTTAGGAGCGAGTTTATCCAGCTTGAAATCTGCACTCGAGAAGTTAGTGACCCCAGATGAGTTACCAGAATATGTGAGAGCAAAAACAAAAAAGAAGTCGGAAAGGAGCCCCTATACAGATTGGTTCACTCGGAAATTCATCACTCATCCGGACCTGGTGGATAGAATTTATTCAGTTGAAAATAAAATTGCCCATGGACTACCTTTTGATCACTATGTTTCTCGCCTTAATAAGATAAAAAACTTTTTTGCCCTTTTACTTCAATGGAGAGTTTCAGTCCCCTTATCAACATCCATGATCCTTTGTTTCGTGTGGATTTTTATTAATTTAAAAAAGGGTGATAAGTTAGTCCATTTTATTAAATCCCATGATGCAAAAGAGATTATGGCAAACCCAGAGATTGCATCCTCTATCAACAATAAACCATACATTATTGGTAAAAACCTGATGTACGATGTGGTCCAAAAACAAGACTCCCAACTCATTGATCATTTTTTAAGAAATGGAGCAGATCCAGGGCGAACTATGATCTATATTGTAGAAAAGAAGGATTTTGAACTTTTCAAAAAGTACTACTCCCTTTATTCTCCACGACTTAATCAAGATGAGTATTATCTTATTCTCCTAGAAAGTGCGGAACTCAATTCGGTGGAAACTTATCGCTATCTTGTGAATTCAACTAAATTTGAAACACTTCATCCTGATTACAAATCACAGATTGTTGAGCACATCCGAGAGAATCAACAGCGTCGTCCGGCTTCAGAGAAATAAGACTTTTTACATTTGGAACTGATGAATTTGGCTGGTGTTAAAAAAAATTAGCACCAGTATAGAATAATAGTTTGAATTAATTTATTTCCAGTCAACGCCAAAAATTGCATCTATTCGAAGAGAGTTGGCCGATGGATTGATCAGTTCAACTTTAATCGAAGTTCCTTTATCGATTGGAAATTCCATCTTTTGAAGATCATCAGGACTTGAAATGATAGTCACTTCATCACTTGATTGACATTTTTCAAACGCAAGCTCAGAAGGCAGGGTATAAGATTGGTAGTAGCAGTGAAATTCGTAATTTCCATTTGCTTCCAGGTTATAATAAATTTTGACTCTTTTACCTGCAGCACTCGCATTTTTGCCAAGAAGTTTTACTGGAAGCGTGAACCAAGCATTCCTAGGCATGAGATAACTCTTAAATGGACTTTCAGTTTCATTAACCTGGATCGCTAGACTTGAAGGCAATTCTTCAGATTGGCCAGCACGGCTTATTTCAACATCTGATGGGTCATTAATTTGCTTACCACAACCAAAGATGATTGTGAGTGCTAAGAGAGGGCAGAGACGATTTGTTAGTAATGCGAGCATCATTCCCATCCTTGAGGACATGACTGGATTCATTGTACCTTGGCTTCCTATCGGGTGTTTCTAAGGGGAACTTGAAGATTTCAACTGCCCGATTTTCTTAGGTATCAAGGAAATTTTTTCGCACTAGATCCCATCCTCCAAAAAATGCTACCTGGGCCGCTCCCACCTGAATTTTTCTCTAAATAGTCTGTAAATTAGGGGGGTGAACCTTGACACTCACGGGATCGGCATTACATTGTGGGAGCTTAAAACTTGCTTAGTTGATTAAACCAGTATAGCGCGACGCGCTAAATATTTCGAGGAGGATCTATGACGGTAAAGCCACTTCAAGACCGAGTTCTTATTAAAAGAGTAGAAGAAGAAACTAAAACTGCCGGTGGAATTATCATCCCTGATAACCACAAAGAAAAACCAGCTCAAGGTGAAGTTGTAGCAGTGGGAACGGGATATCGTTTAACAGATGGAACAGTTAAAGCTCTAGATGTTAAAAAAGGCGATAAAGTTCTTTTCGGCAAATACTCAGGCACTGAAGTAAAAGTTGGTGGTGAAAATTATCTTATTATGAAAGAAGACGAAATTCTTGGAATCCTTCAATAATTAAAAACTAATCCTAAAGGGAGATCAATATGTCTGCTAAAGAATTAAAATACTCTGAATCTGCTCGTAACTCAATTTTAGCTGGTGTTAATGCTCTTGCTAATGCTGTGAAAGTAACTTTAGGACCTAAAGGTCGTAATGTTGTTATTCAAAAATCTTTTGGTGCTCCTGCGATCACTAAAGATGGTGTTTCAGTGGCCAAAGAAATTGAGCTAGAAAATGCTTTTGAAAATATGGGTGCTCAACTTGTAAAAGAAGTGGCCCAAAAAACAAATGAAGATGCTGGAGATGGTACAACGACTGCAACAGTTCTTGCTCAAGCTGTTTACCGTGAAGGTGTTAAACTCGTTGCTGCTGGACACAACCCAATGGACCTTAAGCGTGGGATTGACCTTGCGACGGCTAAAGTTATCGAAAAACTTAAATCAATGTCTAAGAAGATTGATACAACAGAAGAAATCGCAAACGTTGGTACAATTTCTGCCAACAATGATTCTGAAATTGGAAAACTTATTTCTGAAGCCATGTCTAAAGTTGGAAAAGAAGGCGTGATCACAATTGAAGAATCTAAAACTGCTGAAACTTCTCTTGATGTAGTTGAAGGTATGCAATTTGACCGTGGTTATGTTTCTCCTTATTTCGTAACAAATGCAGAAAAAATGGAAGCCACTTTTGAAAATCCATTTATCCTTATCACTGACAAGAAAATTTCTTCAATGAAAGAACTTCTTCCGACACTTGAAAAAGTGGTTCAAACTGGTAAGCCACTTGTTATTCTTGCTGAAGATGTTGAAGGTGAAGCCCTTACAACTCTCGTTGTGAATAAACTTCGTGGAACGCTTAACGTTGCTGCTGTTAAAGCTCCTGGTTTTGGTGACAGAAGAAAAGAAATGCTTAAAGACATCGCCACACTTACAGGTGGTCAAGTGATCTCTGAAGAACTTGGTATGTCTCTTGAAACTGCTACACTAAAAGATCTTGGAACTTGTAAAAAAATCAACATCGACAAAGAAATCACTGTCATCGTTGATGGTGCTGGTAACAAAAAAGATGTTGAGGCAAGAGTTTCTGCTATCCGTGCTCAAATTGCTGAAACAACTTCAGACTACGACAAAGAAAAACTTCAAGAGCGTCTTGCAAAACTTGCTGGCGGTGTTGCAGTTATTCGCGTTGGTGCTCCTACTGAAGCAGAAATGAAAGAGAAAAAAGACCGTGTTGAAGATGCTCTTAATGCAACTCGCGCTGCTGTTGAAGAAGGTATCATCGTTGGTGGTGGTGCTGCACTTCTTCACGCTGGAGCTGCTCTTGAAGGCCTTAAAGGGGCTAATGAAGAGCAAAACGCAGGGATCAAAATCATTAAGCGTGCGATTGAAGAGCCAATTCGTCAGATCGTTTTCAATGCTGGTGTTGATGGTGCTGTTGTTGTTAATAAAATCATTGAATCCAAGAATGCAGCTTTTGGATACAATGCTCGTGACGATAAATTCGAAGACCTCGTGAAAGCTGGGATCATCGATCCAACTAAAGTGACTCGTTCTGCTCTTCAAAATGCGGCTTCAGTTGCTGGTCTTATGCTCACAACTGAAACCATGATTGCTGATCTTCCTAAGAAGGATGATCATGCTCACGCTGCTCCAGGAATGGGCGGAATGGGTGGCATGGGCGGCATGGGCGGCATGATGTAATTCTTGCCTAGTGCGAATTTGACTCAATAAGGGCACCTTTATGGTGCCCTTTTTATTTGTTTTTAAGCCTTTCTAGTAACCTTTTGTCCCTGAGCAATCTTCTTTAATCACTTTTTGGCCTTTTTTGACCATCTACGTGATTGGCATAATCCATGCAGTGATGAATTCACGAAGATCAGGCATGGAAGCCTGGTTGAGCGATGCCAAGGAGAAAGGCATGAGCTACTTAGTGATGGCCATTTTAGTCTCAACTTTAAGTTTTGCGACTGTCACAATCAGTCAAGTTGATTGCCCCCAACAATTTGAGGGAAGTGTGCAGGAAATTATCAAAAGTGTAGGGCCAGGAAGTGCCTTTGAGACTCAAACAGTTATCTTTAAAAATGGAGCAACTATTAAAGGTGACGTTCCAGAACAGGTCGCCATAGAAATGCTTGCCCACGGACCTTTTGAAATGGAACAAGGTATTGATTATCGCGTTCAAGTTAAAAATGGTCGCATTTGTTGGATTGAAAAAATTTAATTGACCTCAAGTCTTCAGGAAGAAAACTATGTGGCGTAAATGGATTATCATTTTTTGCTTATCGACTCAGGCCTGGGCGTACCAATTAACTTCAGATTTTATGAATGGTTTTTATTGGGTTTCTTTACCTATAAATATCATGGTGGTTGAATCAAACGCTGACAGGAAAAGGCTCTTAGAAAATATTGCACAAACAGCGATTTCAGAGTGGGAATCAAGATCTGGTCTCTCGCTTTGGTCATTTCTGCAAACTGGCAGCACAAATATTATTCGCTGGTCTACAAATTTTGCAGCTGAAACTCGAATGGACCCGAGTTCAGTTTTAGCTGTGGCCATTCGGTATACTAATGGGCCCTATTTTGCGAAAACAGAAATTGTTATTAATGGAAATCATGTCCTTAATCAAAACCAAACTTATCTCAGAACGACGGTGACCCATGAACTTGGACACACCATGGGCATTGATCATTCAAATGTAGACGAGGCCGTTATGGCGCCAACTCTTCAGGCTTTTTACTCTGGGCTACATCAAGATGATGTTGAAGGTATGCAGGCGGCATACTATGAAACTGAACATCGCCAAGTAACAAGGTATGTTTCTCCACTCGCTTTTAATAAGGAAACGCAGACGACTCAACCTTTAAATTGTGGGACAATCGCCGCAGCATCGGCAAGCGGCCATAGTTCAAACGCAGGTCTATTTTCGCTCTTTAGCGGACTGTTGATTACTTTTGTCAGGAAAGTTTTTAATTGGTTTAAGTCACTCTTTTAAACTCCGATAAGAAGGTTATGAATGACGAAAGTAACCTCTCCTTTATTTTCTTTTTAACCTTTGATGAAAGGCTCCCTAAAGCTTTTTATCATTTCAATGATCATCTTAAGAACAAGGGATTTGTACTTGTTCCGGTTAAAGTTGATCAGCTTCAATCTTTGATAGCTTCATCAGGACAGGATCAGGTGATTGTTCTTTGCTCTGTCTCTGACGTCAAGGAATTC
>CANEVK010000103.1 GCA_947442115.1 Bacteriovoracaceae bacterium
AACTTAATCACACATGGGGCACCCCCCACCATTTCAATCAGCTTGCCTGTCATCTTAGTTGAGTGGGCATAACTGGTGGTAGGAAGACCAATTCCTGATCTGGATAAAATCTGTAAGCATCGAAGCTTATCTCGAGAGCGCGTAATAGAAGTCGATTCATTTAAAGAGTACATCCCCATCATTTCAAATTGTCTAAGAATGGCCGTTCCATAAAAGGTAATACTTGCGCCGATCCTCGGAATGAGTGCATCAAAATCATTAAGAAGTTGCTCCCGATAATGAACCATCGGTTTAGCAGAGGTAATATTCATGTAGCAACGCAAGGGGTTGACGACCTGAACTTTATGGCCTCGTGAAAGAGCTGATTTAACTAAACGATGTGTCGAATAAATCCGAGGGTTACGAGAGAGGATACCAATTTTCACGCCCATCCATCCTTGATAGTAAAATGTGAATTTATTTTAAGCTGAAATCTTATTTTTTAATACTGCAATTAATTCATTTAACCAGGGCCCATATTGTTCTTCGTAATAAGTGTCACAATCTAAGCGCGCCAGCATTCTCTGGGCCCCATGAGCGGATAAAAACTCATCAAAGTCTTTTCCGCACTGGCAAAAATGAGGGTAATAAGTGTCTCCTAGCCCGAGAACAGCAAAATTTAAATGCCCTAACTCAAGCCCCTCAGAAAATTTTAAATAGCTGTGCCACTCAGAGGCATTATCAGGTGCTTCTCCATCCCCATAAGTGCTCGTCACAATGATCAAATACTCCATGTCCGAAACTGATTCAGGAGCATGATCATCAAAACCACTCACTAGACTCTCAATCCCCTCATTTAAAAGATTCAATTGAATAACCCTAGCGAGATTTTCAGCATTCCCAGTCTGAGAACCAAATAGAATTTGAATCAAGAGATTATTGCTTACGAATGATTTTAGCAGTGTCGTATCCAGCTTTTTTAATAGCGGCACGAAGCTCAGTATCACTGATTTTTTTGCCTTTCACTTCCTCTAGATAAGCCTTTTTATTTTCTAGGCTAACAGAAATCTTATCGGCTTTTTCAGTTGCTGTGAGTTCCTTGGTAATTGATTCAACACACATCCCACAGGTCATTCCAATAACTTCAACTTCAACTTTAGCGGCCAAAGCTTGAAAAGATAAAAAGATCGATAATAAATAGAATGTGATTCTCATAGTTTATCCCTCACTCACAAAAGTAGTTTTTAAAATTTCATTCCTGGAAAAGAGCACTCATTATAGACGATGACTTTAAACTCAGGTATACCTCGTGTCATGAAAAAAGTCTTTTGGGATCGTTTGGGAATAGCCTTTTCTTCGGCCTGTGCTGTCCACTGTGTCATTGTGGCGTTCCTCCCCTTCTTTTTCCCTATTTTAAATACCTTTGCCCATGCTTCATGGATTCATATTGTCGTCGCGACAATTATTCTTTTTACTTCGCCTTTGGCTTTTTTTCCAGGCTATAGAAAACATGGAATGACTTGGATTATGACTACGGCCCTCATGGGGCTTATGCTAGTCTTCATGGGGATCTTATTAGAAGATAAGGTTTCAGATCAAGTGAGCCATGGGATATCAATTTGCGGAAGCTTATTACTCGTTTTTGCCCATGCAAAAAACCTTCAACACTCACGTCAAAAGACTCACCAAAAAGGTCATCCACAGCAGTGTTGTTAATTTTTCTCCTCCTCTCATCTTTTCGTTTAATGGCACAAACGTCCACTCTGCCCCTCTGGGAAGCAGGGGTTGGAGTTCTTCCCTTTCGAGCTGACCATTATCGAGGCTCTCCCCAGAATGATTGGTATCAACTCCCTTTTCCAGCTTATACAGTCAGGGGTAAAAATTTTGAGGGAGAGAACGGATATATTCGCGGCCATATTATGCGCTTCAATGAAAAACTGGTACTTGATCTAAGTTTTAGCCTTGGGCTCAATGTTAACAGTGATGCCGATAGACTCAGAAAAGATATGGAGAATTTAGATCCCACTTTTGAAGTTGGACCTATCCTTCGCTACTATTTATGGAAATCCCAAGATAACAACCATTTTCTTAATATCGAAATGCCATACAGAGCGGTCTATGCAACGAATCTGACCTATATAGATCATGTAGGTTATTACTCTATTCCCTATTTAAACTTACTCTCTAAAGGGACTAAAAATACTTGGGGATGGGGATCAGAATTCTCTGTTGGTTTTCAATATGGGTCTAAAAGTTTTCATGATCGTTTCTACTCTGTGAATTCCAATGATGTCACACCTGAGCGACCTTATTTTCATTCGGTTGCTGGTTATTCAGGAACTCAATTTATGGCGACATTTAATAAGCGTATAGGAGATCTCTTACTGGTTCCATTCATCAGGTATGACTACCTAGACGGTGCCGTTTATAAAGATAGTCCACTCTATAAAAATCCTAACTATACTTTTTTTGGAATGGCAGTGGTTTGGTTTTTTGCTCACTCAAAAGAAAAGCAAAGTGCACCAACCATGGTGAGATAAAATAAAGATAAAAAAAAAGCCTCCGTAAGGAGGCTTTTTTTTTGAAGATGTTTTTTATGATTACTTCTTTCCGTATTTCTTTTTGAAACGATCAACACGACCTTCAGTATCCATTACACGTTGAGTTCCAGTGTAAAATGGGTGAGAGCCAGAAGAAATATCAACTTTGAAAAGTGGATATTCTTTTCCATTAAGAGAAATTTTGTCTGTAGTCTTGATTGTAGATTTTGTAATAACTTCGAAATCGCAAGAAACGTCTTTGAATACAACATCTCTGTAATCAGGGTGAATACCTTTTTTCATAACTTTATCCTTATAGTGAACAAATAGTACTAATATGAAGTTCAGGAAATTTACAAGGACCTGCGCCTGCTGTCAACGAAGAACTATAGGGTTCAATTATTTCTTCGCCGCAGCAAGAACTATGCTTGCAAGCTCCGCCTCGGTCATCTTTTCAATAACTTTTGGATCTCTTTTATCCTCAGGGAGGGTTATGTTTTTGGTTCCTACTTTAATGTAAGGACCATACTTACCATCTAGGATTGAAGCTTTCTTTTTTAACTTAGCAACGACTCCAAAATCTTTGAGAACTTTGCCTCCCCTTTTGCTAGCGGCTTTTTCTTCATTCAGAAGCTCAAGTCCGCGGGCCAGGGTAATACTAAAAAGATCATCTTCTTTTTTAAGGGATCGAAATGTCCCGTCATGCATCACATAAGGCCCAAAACGACCATTATTGGCCAGGATTGGCTTTTTAGTCTCAGGGTGAAACCCTAATTCTCTAGGGAGTGATAGCGCCTGAACTGCAGCATCTATCGTTGCAGTTTTTGGATCCATTCCCTTAGGGAGAGAAGCTCTTTTGGGTTTTGGGTTTTCTTCGGTGACCTCACCTAATTGGAAATAAGCACCATACCGGCCAACTAAGCAGTAAATATTTTGCTTGGTCTTTGGATCTTTTCCAATCGGAGTCGGCCCATCAGCTTGGTTCTTGATAAGATCTTTAATCTGTTCAGGATCTAGATCAGCGGGAGCGATATCTTCTGGGATTGAGGCATGGACCTCCTCATTACCTTTCATCTCGACAACATAAGGTCCGAAGCGACCAACCTTGATATCCATGGCCTTCCCATCTTTTTCAATGTGAATGGTTCTAGATTCATCTGGCTTAATTTTCTTATCTTGCTCTTCGACTTTTTTGGCAAGTCCCGCTTTACCCTTATAAAATTTCGTCAAATACTTAAGCCAATCCTCTTCACCGTAGGCAATTTTATCAAGGGAGGCTTCCATTTCAGAGGTAAATGAGTAATCAACAAGCGTCTCAAAATGAGTCTGAAGAAGTTGAATAACGGCCATTCCGGTAAAGGTCGGAACAAGGGCCGAAGCATCTTTACGAACATAACCACGATCTAAAATCGTTCCAATAATTGAGGCATAAGTTGAAGGACGACCTACACCCTCTTTCTCTAGACCTTGAACAATCGAAGCTTCAGTATAGCGAGCTGGTGGTTTTGTTTCATGATGAAGCGGATTAATTGAAACCGCTTTTATTGAATCACCTTTTTTTAAAACAGGAAGAATGACTTCTTTATCTTCAAGGGCCGCTTCAGGATCATCAGATCCTTCAACGTAAACTCTTAAAAATCCTGGAAAGAGAATACGAGTTCCAGAGGCAGAGAACTCTGCTTCCCCAGCTTCAATTTTAATGGTCATGGAGGCCTTCTCAGCTTCTTTCATCTGAGTCGCCATGGTTCTTTTCCAGATCAATTCATATAAGGAGAGCTCGCGCCCAGAAAGACCCGTTTTATCCGGATGTGTGAACTCAGATCCAGCAGGACGAATGGCTTCGTGGGCCTCTTGAGCACCCTTTTGCTTAGCTGAATACTGACGAACTTCAGGATTCAAATACTCTTTACCATAAAGCTTCACCACCATTTCTCGAGCGGCATTGATCGCTTCCTGAGAAAGGTTGGGAGAATCTGTTCTCATATAGGTAATAAGACCTTCTTCATACAATCGCTGGGCCGTTCTCATAGTGTCTTTTGATGACATACCGAGCTTACGGTTAGATTCCATTTGCAGCGTTGAAGTGATAAAAGGAATGGCCGGTTTTGAATTGAAAGTTTTCTCTTCAACAGAAGTCACTTTCCAGTCAGCTTTTTCAATATTTTTAGCGAGATCTTTAGATTTTTTCTCATCTAGTAGGATGACCTTGCTGGACTCATTGAGCTTACCAGTCAGACCATCGAAGTCTTTACCACCGGCGACTCGCCCACCTTTAACCGAGACAAGCTTGGCCTCAAATACAGCTTTCTTATCTTTTTCAGGGTGAACATCGGCCTTAATATCCCAATAAACAGAACGCTTGAAGCGCATTCGTTCTTTTTCTCTCTCTACAATCATCTTAAGTCCGGTCGATTGAACACGTCCGGCCGATAAACCGTAAGCAATTTTCTTCCAGATTAAAGGTGAAAGAGTATATCCATAGAGACGATCTAGGATACGACGAGTTTCTTGCGCACGAACAAGTTTATCATCCACGTCACGAGTATCTTTAAGAGCGTTTTGAATCGCCGTTTTGGTAATCTCATGAAAAACCATTCGCTTCACAGGAACTTTTGGTTTTAAAAGTTCTAGTAAATGCCAAGAAATCGATTCACCTTCGCGGTCTTCATCGGTCGCAAGATAGATGATGGCGACATCTTTCATTTTTGATTTGAGGTCGGTAATGATTTTCTTTTTATCTTTTGGAACAACATAGAGAGGCTCAAAATCTTCCTCTACATTAACGCCAAGCTTGGCCCATTCTTCTTTTTTTAAAGCAGCTGGAATATCAGAGGCAGATTGCGGTAGGTCGCGAATATGACCCATCGAAGCCTCTATAATATAATTACTCGGAAGAAACTTTCGAATAGTTTTAGCTTTAGTAGGTGACTCAACAATTACGAGATATTTTTTTTCGGCCATTTTGTTCCTAAAAAATAAAGACAGACAATAATAGAGATAAGGGCCATCCGGAAAAACGTCAAGGATTTAAATTTTAAGAACTTAGCAAAACAACTAAAATTGCTGCGGACCTAAGCAGCGTAATTTCAGAAACTTAAAGATAATTATAAAAACAAAAAGGCCCACTCTGGGGTGGGCCTTGAGGAATTATAGTTTGAATTTTAACCTATGTTAGCTTTCTTTTTTGCTCTACGCTCTTTACGCGCCTTTAACTTAGCTTCAATCTTTTCTCTTAATTTTTTCCCAGAGACATACCCCTTCGCTCTACTTTTTATCAATTCATAAGCTGATTTATTAACTACATATGAACAGAAGGCTTTAAGGTCTGGGTCTTGTTCAAATTTTCCTTGAGTCTCTTTTTGTAAACAGATCGCAGAAGAAATACCAGTCGCCACATCTGCTACAATGACTGGAGCTAAGTATAGACCGGCCAGTGATTTTGAAATGACACCAAGGGCAACCTTAGGAACGAAGAGCTGACCAACAATTGTAGCCACTCCTTCATGAATTTTAGGAAGAGCTTCTTTATAATTATCAAAAGCAATTGTGGTATCAATATAGCCTGACATGATAAGGTCAGTTAGATCTTCTTGAGTCACCGGTCCTAGAATCGGTTTAAGTTCTGCATACTCAGGGTGATTGTTAATAAAGTCTGGGGATACTTTAGCCATATCAATCGAAGCAATTTCCTCATCACTCAATTGAAAATCAGAAAGATCTTCAGGAAGTTCACGATTAATTCCGACACTGGCCAAAAAGTCTTTAAGTATAATTCTTGTCTTTTTTTCTACAATAACTTCCATTTGATCTAACATCAATTCAATCATCGACTCAGGTGTTCCTGCTTCAAGATAAAGTGAGTCAAATTCCTTAGAGTGATTTAAGAAAAATTTATACAAGTGAACTAAATCGGCATTTTTATCTTTTTTCTCAATCAGTCCAGTGAAAAAGCCAGCAGCTCCCATAAAGGGCTTGCTTGTATTGGTCGAAACCAATGCTGAGATTTTGCCAAGCCCTCTACCGGTATTGGTTAAAATAACCTGTTGTTTAGATTTTGATTCACAGTTCACACAATCATCGAGTTTCTTTATTTCAAGTACCACTTTTTGCGATGATTTTTTGATTGCCGAAGAAATTTTCTTTAACAAACGCTTGGTCTTAGAATCGTGCTTATCAGATTCGGCTTCTTTATCAATATGCTGAGTGATCACTTCTTTTTCACTCTCACCAATTTCTTGTATTTCTTGGGCATAGGACTGACCTAGAGCAAAGGTCAGTGCAAATAATAGAAATGCCTGTTTCATAAAATCCCCTTGATAAAATAGATAATGACCTACTCAGCAAAATGGAGGCCATGCTGCCCTGATTACTTTTGGGGACTTAGACCTGGATACGGCCGTAAAACTCTAGGACATTGTCAAAAAGTTCGGCATTTAAAGGTGAAAGTATGGTAAAAATTGGCCATGGTTAAATTTATAAAACGTTATGAATTCCACAATCCTTGGATCACTTCGGCCAGTGGTCTTATTTTGCATCGAGATGACTTTTATGTGGTCGCGGATGATGAACTAGGACTGATCAAACTGCATAAAGATTTTAATCGTCCAGCTGAAGTCATTCAATTGGTTGAGGGGAAACTTCCTGCCGATCAAAAACTAAGAAAGAAGTTGAAACCAGATTTCGAATCTCTCACGTATCTGCCACAATTTGATTCGATCCTTTGCTTAGGATCTGGATCAAAACCTCAACGGCAGATAGCCTTATTGAGGAACTCAAGGGGTGAAATAAGAAATTTAAATCTCACTAAGATCTATGAATATCTTAATGGCACTTTTTCTGAATTAAATCTTGAAGGTTGTACCATGAATGAGGATCAGCTGATCCTCTTCCAACGTGGTAACGGACCTTCCCTTCAGAATGCCGTGATTCGCATCCAACTTCAGCATTTTCTATCAGATAATCACCAGGGAATACAGATCCAACCTATCCAACTAGGTCAATTGAATAACATCGCCTTAAGTTTTACAGATGCCACCATTTATCAAAAGAGGCTTTTCTTTCTGGCCGTAGCAGAAAATTCTAATTCGACTTATGACGATGGTGAATATTGTGGGGCCGTGATAGGTGAAATCCAATCCAACGGGATAATTTCAAGCATGAGACAGATTGATATCCCCCATAAACCTGAAGGTCTTTGTATTCATCTGAATAAAATATATATTGTGACAGATGCGGATGACCGTAAGATTTGCTCACGTCTTTATGAAGCCGATTTTGATATTTTAACCTAGGGCCTGGGCCAAATCAGCAAGGATATCTTTCTCATCTTCTAGGCCAACAGACAGCCTCAAAGAATTAATCCCAATTCCCATTTGCTCCTTATCAGCTGAATCAAGATCATCGGCGAAAAAAAGATGGGTGGGGCAGATGATACTTTCTGTGGAGCCAAGACTGACCGCAAACTGGATAAGATCAAGACGACGAATAAATTCATTCGCATCCTTAAAATATGTTTCGTCCAAAATAAATGAAACAACACTTCCCATATCAAGCATTTGTTTCTGGGCCAATTCATGACCTTCGTGCTTTTTAAGGCCAGGGTAAAAGACTTTTTTAATTTTAGGATGATTGTCTAAAAAATTCGCCACGGCCTGGGCATTTTGAACATGTCTTGAAACTCTGAGGGAATATGTTTTTAAACCACGCTCAACTAAGTAAGCTCCGTGGGGATCAAGACTCGCCCCTAGTGAAATAGTCAGCTGGCGTATTTTTTTTATTAACGATGCCTTCCCAGCAATAGACCCGGCCAGCACATCCCCGTGACCATTGGCAAACTTAGTCAGACTGTGAACCATGATATCAATATCAAACTGATGATGCTGGTGAAGACCAGCAAAAGTTCCATCCATGCTCACGAGAATATTATGTTTCTTGGCCACTTTTAGAATAGATTCAATATCAGCAATCATCAAATTGGGATTGGTAGGACTTTCAAAATGGATAAGCTTCGTTTCACCTAGGATGATGGATTCTTCAAGGGCCTTAACATCATTGAGACTTATCACGGAT
>CANEVK010000104.1 GCA_947442115.1 Bacteriovoracaceae bacterium
CTCATGCAGGTGTTGGGTAAGTTTTGAGCTCATAGAGGCAAATTCAATTTATTCTTTCCAGTTAAGTTCTAGTCCTTGTTTTGAATAAGGAAGATCTTTTGGAGTTAAGACTAACCCTTTTACATCACTCATTTGCGCCCGTTGAATACAAGTGCTAAATTGGCTTGAATATTCATAATAAGACCCATACGGAGCAACCACTTGAGCGCCTTGAGGGGCAGAGGCCGGAGATCTTAGATTGGTTGGGATTAAATGATATTGGTTGTTCTTATCTACCCAGGCAAGATCCCAGTTCGAAGCTTGCGCCTGCTCAGGCTTGATATCTTTGGCTTCAAGACCAATATCAAAGCAGACTTCCTGCTGGTGGGCCCTTTTAGTGGCCGAAGCTTTAATATTTCCCCAGGCCATAGAATCATAGGCGACTGGATGACCCTCAACAGAGGCCGGGCGTCGGTCGTGGGCGCAACTGGTGAAAATAATTAAAGAAAAAATAAATAAAATTGTTTTCATAGGCCCTCCCTGGGAGCTAGAACCATTTTAACATGATTCAGCTTGAGGGTGTGAGGGAGGAGAGTTTTTCCTCAAAAGTCCTCCTCAATACTGGTTTTTTTTGGTACGGAAAGACCTCCATAAATAATGAGGACTTTTCATGCAAACTAAGACAATCCTTGGGCTTTTAGCGCTCATCCTCTCTTCAGCTGCTTCGGCCGTGAGTGTTTCCTTTTTAAAAGGTGACAATTTCCGTGATGATTTAGGGTACCGCCAAGATAAGACGACCATGACGATTGAGAATTTTTCAGTCTGGGAATTAGGATCGGTCTTCTTTTACTACGATATTACCGAGCCGACGACTGATGATAAAGATCCTGATCTGCATGATTTTGATTCTAAACCAGTTTCCAATCAGTTCTTTGGGGGAATCTCAACTGCCTTAAGTCTAAGCAAAATCACCAATAAGAATTTTAGTTATGGTCCACTGAAAGATCTTTCTATCCGTCTTGAATTAGAAAATGGATCCGGCAATGGTGTAAACAATTTCCAAAATTATTTCTATGGTCTTCAGTATGATATCGCGGTGCCTGGTTTTGATTTTTTCTCTCTCAATACTGTTTTAAGAGACAATCCGAATGATGCTGGTGTTGGTTTTCAAATCGGAATGTTCTGGCAAATGACTTGGGATTACGGCCGCTGGAATCGCTATAAGTTCACTGGCTTTCTTGCTGCTTCCCCTTGGGATGGAGATCAAGACTCAGAAAAATATTCTTTCTTTGCTAAAAATGGTCGCTACCTGACCACTCAGCCGCAACTTCTTTATGATCTCGGTTACGGTTTATGGGGCAAGCAGAATCGTTTGGAAGTAGGTCTTGAGTATGCTTACTTCATTAATCGCTTTCAACTTAAAGAAACCGATGAAATGTGTCTTCAGTACATGGTGAAGATGAGTTTCTAAACCCAAATCCCTTGCGTAAAACTTAAAAGCAGTCCCAAGAAAACCATGGCGGCAATTAGCGCCATTTTCTTCTCTTGGTGTTTGTAAAATAAGATCATGGAGATGAAAACTCTGATCACCGGCAGAGTAATTAAAAGTCCAAGACCCATAACGGAGAGAAGGTTACCCCATTCATCTAACATGACAAAAAGCTGAACAGAGTTAAAGAGACTATAAGTTCGATAGACCTGAAGTGAAGCGAAGGGGTCTTTGTTTGGATGAAAACTCACAAGCCAACCTGAGAGAATCAGTATCCCAGAAAAAATAACTCCGCGGCTTAAGAATCGAGAAATTTTAAGTTCAATTTTTTCAACATCTCTCATCCGCGAATCCCTTTAAGAATCATTTGAATCGCCACCACCACCATGAGGATAATAAAGGTCTTCCTAAGGGAGGAGGTCTTTAATTTGGGCATAACTTTTGCCCCAATCCAAGCACCAATAATAATCCCGATCGCCACCGGAGAGGCAATTTCAGGTTTGATATCCCCACGTAAAAAATAGGCCCCCGCACTTGCAGATGCTGTGACACCAATCATGAAATTCGACGTCGCTGAAGACACTTTCAGAGGCGTTTTCATCACCCCATCCATGGCGAGCATTTTAAAAATGCCACTTCCTATGCCTAGAATCGCCGAAAAAATGCCAGCGAAATACATGATGACTAGACCCAAGGGGACCTTTTCAAGGTTGTACTTAATCCAGTTCCCTCGCTCGGGATAAGAAGAGTTTAATTTTAAGTGATCTGCCCAAGGATGATTTTTTTCAGCGAGCTTTTCTTTTTTTTGTCTCAAAGTCATGAGAGCTGAAAAAAGTAAAAACAGACCAAAGGCTATGAAGAGTGAATTAGACTTGATGGAAGTGGCAAATAAGAAACCCGTGATGGCCCCAAAAACAGTTCCAATTTCTAAAAGCATCGCAAGTCGAATATTGGTTAAATGATCTTTGAGATAACTTGAGGCTGCTCCTGAGGAAGTCGCAATAATAGAAATAAGACTGGCGGCCACAGCATAGCGAATATCAATTTTAAAAAAGAGTGTGAGAACGGGAACAATGATCACCCCACCACCAAGACCAAGAAGTGACCCAAAAAATCCAGCGATTATAGATGTCGGAAAAAGAATAAGAGCTAACATGTCACCATGCTAGCTCTTTTCATTTAATAAGTGAAAAAAGAAAGTGAAATGGATTAGAGCTTAGAGCATCTACAGTCTTTAGCTTTTGGCCCATGACCTTTAAATTTTTGACAAGCCTTCATGGAATCAAAGGCAACTTTATAAGGTAAGCAAGCATATTGGGAGCGACCAGGTTTTCCTTTCACTTTGTCCTGAGCAAAAGCTCCTAGTGAAAGAGAAAAGAGGATTGAAAATAAAGCTAAATGTTTCATGCATTTCTCCGTTAGTCGAAAAGTTCTCTATGGAGTCTTTTCGGCTAAAAAGAGAATTTTATTTAATCTTGATTCATGACAAACGCTAAAATTCGACTGGTAGACCTTGTCTTAGGTGCATGAGATTGCCATCATGGTTAATCTTCCAAATATCTAATTTGCTTGGTTTTAGCGGATCAAGGCTCCCAATAGCATAGGCCTCAAGACCCCATTTTGAGTCGTAACAGTCCTTACTTTTATAACGCGAAAATTCAGATTTTATTTGAGATTTCACCTCTTGTGAGAGGTGGGCATAGGCCTCTGGATAGAGTTCCAAAGATGTGGCTTTTTTGGATCCAGAACAGGCCTTCATAAAACCAAAGACATAATAATACAGAGGTGAGGGAGTATTCTTACTTAATACATTCTCAAGGTCGAAGGAGAAGCTATTGATTTTTGGATCTTGCTTGAGTTTTCTCTCTGCCATAAGGATATTATTTAAATGAACTCTGGCCTCGGCCTGGATCATTTTTGCTCTAAAAAAAATGGAGAGAACGCCAGGTAAAAGCTCACAGTCCTCTTTTGAAAGTGGGGACGTGCATTTATTAACTAAATCAAGTTTTTCCTGGCAATTCATAGACTTTGTATCACTGCAATCTTCAGGAAATCTTTTTAGAAGGTCTTGAGCGATAGAGGAAAGTAGTTTTTTACCCTTTTGTAAATCCCCACAAACCTCATTGAGACCAAAATAACAGGAACGTCTGAAATAAAGATGTGAAAGGTCCTTTTTGCCAGCATCTTTCATCAGGCGACCCAGAGATCGGCAGGCATAAGGTTCAAACTTATCACAGGTTGAATTGAGGAGCCTGACTCCTTGATGAGATTTTTTTTTGGAGAGCAAGGACATGCCGGCTATTGTACATCCGATTTTAATGTCCTTAGAGCAAAGAGCTTCTCCTACGAGAAGGGCATTATCCCAGTTCTCATTTTTGACATAAAAGGCTGCAAGCTTTTCACAGGCCGAGATCTCTTTATTCCTACAGAGGCGAATCAGCTCCTTCTCAATAGGTGATGAATCTGTTTGGGCGAAAGAAGAAAAGACGACTAAGTTAAGACAGATGAAAAAAATAGTTCGCATAATAGTTATCCTCTTAGAGAACTATTTTAATGGGCCGATCTGTATTTGTCATGAAAAGAAAAATTTAAGCTGCTTGAGAGATTTTTAATGGGATGGAGATGATAAAAGTGGTGTTTGGTTTTGAATCATCTAAAGTGAGTTGACCTCTATGGAGTTCAATAATACTTTTTGATAAAGATAAGCCAAGGCCTGTCCCTTTGCCAGGGTCTTTAGTGGTGAAAAAAGGGTTGAACATTTTTTCTTGGATATTTTTTGGTATTTTGGGGCCTGAGTTTGAGACAATGATTTTCAGCTCATCACTTTGATAATAAGATTCAATTTGAATCCATTTATCATCTTCTCCTTGGTACTCTTCCAGAGCATGAGCTGCATTTATGACAAGGTTGATGAGAACCTGCCCCATTTGGACGGAACTTCCTCTGAACTGCAGTCCTTCAAATGAAGCCATATCAATCTTAAGATTAATTCCTTTATTTTTGATGTTCATTGACGTCAGGTTTTGAATATCTTGAATCAGGCCAATGAGTTGGACTTCTTGCCAGTCATCTATATGAGATTGGCGAGAGAGATTTTTCATCCCTTTGACAATTCCTGAAATGCGCTGAGACATTCGATCAATAGTATCAATCCTTGCTTTTACAAAATCAGTCGAATTTGAAAGTTCTGATTTTAAAATGCCAATATTTCCCATGATCACGGCCAGGGGATTATTAATTTCATGAGAAATACCAGCGGCCACTTCACCTAATGCTGCCAACTGACCAGAGCGGATGATACTTTGTTCTTGGTCTTTAATTGTTTCCTGGTTTCTTTTAAATTCAGTGATGTCTTTTAGAATGAGAACCTTTTGATCACTTTGAGAAAGGGGAGTCGTACTCCCGAGGTAATAAAAAGTTTCACCATGAGCTTGATGGTACCATTCAAAATTATCCTGAATCATACCAAGAGCAATAACTTCATCAATCTTATTAAAAATACTTAAATCTTTGGCCGCTTCATTCAGGAAGGCAGGCTTCATGCTTGAGTCAAAAACGATAAGAGGCTTATCTAGCTCGTTCAGAATGGAGTGGTAATAGTTTTTTTGTTCAGAGGTCTTTTTAAAAAGACGAATCAAACTCCATAAGAATAAGGGAACTGAAATCGTGCTGAATATGTAAATGCGCTGAGACGTGTAAACATCCATAGCATTTTGGATAGTCCAAGGGAGATCAAGTTCGTATAAATCGATGGAGATAAAAAGCACAGGAACCAGCTGACCCAAAAGGGTTGAAGCGATTAAATTCAAAAATTGGTTATACAACTTGTGCTTCATCATTTGTAATTTAAATACCAAAGTAGGTCCATATGATTTATCGTCAGTCTTTAACCTTCATCTTAGGCATATTTTCGTCTTTTTTAGCTTTTGGCGGATTAGGGGAGTATGTTGGTCAGGTAGTTAAGGTTTGTCCCGATTCTAATTCTTTACTCATTAAAAAATCAGCTCTGGAGCTGGCCGAAAAGCTTCACTGTGAACACAAATTTACTGCAGATCTCTTAAAAAAATGTAGCAAGCTCAATTGTGAGGAACTTGTTGAAAACTATAACAAACATATGAAGAACCGTTCTGGTTCTGTGGTGGGTGAATGAAAATTCTTGTTGGTTTGTTGGCCTTCTTAAATGCCTTACCTCTTCTTGCTCAAACAAGTCTTGAGGAGCGATTGTCCAAATTAGAAGAAAAAATGGAAGAAGCTGAAATTGAGCGATCCTTTCAACGACTGAAATTCTCAGGAACTTTTATCGGGCATGCTGAAGCTTTAAATACTCACTTCAAAGATCCCGCAAATGGTAGTGAAGAAACGAATCATGGGGTCTTAAGTGGTATGCATTTAGGCTTAAACTTTGACTATAAGATCAGCGATAAAATTGATTTTTTCTCTACGTTGGCCATGGGTAAAGTGCTTAATAATGATGGTCGAGATGGTCTCTCTCAGTCTTCTTATCGCTCCAACCAAGGCTCCTATGGTTATACAGGCTCGGCTGCAAAATTTGATGTGGCCTACCTACGCTGGAAAATGCCTGATGAAAATCTAAGTTTTGCCTTTGGCCGGATGACCACTCGCGGAGGTCCACCGCTGCATCAGCTTGATGGTCTTGATCGGGCGGGAACATATCCACGCTTTGGATATAATGCTATTTTTGATGGGTTGGCCGTCATCTATAATTTCAAATCATTCTTACCAGAAAATCTGGAATTAAAATCACGCATATTTTATACGCCTTATTTCTTTTTGGACTCAAGTGATAGGACGGCGACAGCTGAGGACCCCGATGGTGAAATTGACCGGCGCTCAGATCAGATTGCCGTCTTGAATGAGTTCAGCCTAAGTAATGACTGGCCGGCCAAAAAGATTAATCTTTATTCACTTCTTTGGTATTACGATCATTTCTATGATGAAGATTATCAAATTGGTGGTAACCAACGTATTGAATACTACCGCGCCACAAACCACACACTTTATTTAGGCTTTGAAAAAATTCTCAATAGTGGTTTTAATTTTTCTTGGAGCTACTTACTTGTTCATTCAAAGTCAGATGGTTCAAATCTAGAAAGAAGCGATTCATCTTTACTTAACTTGAACTATAAAACAGAAAAAGGAATTGTTTTAGGGGTAGAGAAGATTTTCACTGATAAAACTTTTTATCTTGATGAGTGGGCCTATCTTCAATTCAATGAATTCTACCAACGCTCAAATAATAATGGGCAACACTACTTCGTGGCTTTCCCCTTTGAGCATCAGCAAATCTTGAGATTAGGCTTGTATGATTATCAGGCCGGAAAAGCTCCGGCCAATCTTTATACTAAGACTGATAAGACTCAAAACTTTTATGTCATGTATCGAGTAGATTTTTAATGGATCTGATTGAGAGCATGCTCTAAATCAGTCTTAAGATCCTCTACATCTTCAATCCCCACAGAGAGTCGAATGAGGTTATCAAAAATTCCTAAAGACTCTCTGACTTCTTTAGGGATTGAAGCATGAGTCATGATCGCAGGATGATCCACTAAACTTTCTACACCACCCAGGCTTTCAGCGAGAGCGAAGAGTTTAACGTTCTCTAAGAAACTGCGAGATTCCTTAATTCCACCTTTGATAAAAAAGGTGATCATGCCCCCAAAGCCTTTCATCTGTCTTTTTGCTAAGTCATGTTGTGGGTGAGACTTTAGTCCTGGGTAAACCACTTTTTCGACTTTCGGATGTTTTTCTAAATAGCTCGCGATTTCCATGGCATTTTTTTCATGGGCCTTCATTCTGACGGCGAGGGTTTTAAGACCTCTTAAAACCAGCCAACTATCAAAGGGAGATTGGCAGGGACCGATGGCATTTTGATAGAAAAAGAGTTTATCTCTTAAATCCTGAGAGTTCATCATAATGGCGCCACCGACAACATCAGAGTGACCATTGATAAATTTAGTCATGGAGTGAAGAACCATATCCGCGCCATGGTGAAGCGGATTTTGAAAGAACGGGCTCATAAAGGTGTTATCGACCACAACCAGGGCATTGATCTTTTTTGCCATCTTTGAAATGGCTTCGATATCAGAAATTTTGAGAAGTGGATTCGTGGGAGTTTCTAGCCAAATGAGGGCCGGTTTAAATGCTGAAATCTCTGTCTCAAGATTTTTGAGATTGGTCGTGTCAGCAAACTTATACTGATGGATTTCCGGAAAAACTTTTGAGAATAAACGATAGGTCCCACCATAGACATCATCACCACAAAGAATTTTAGACCCTTTAGGCAGCATGTGCATGATCAGACTTGAAGCAGATAATCCACTTGCCGTTACTAGACAATGATTGGCCCCTTCGATGGAGGCAAGGCATTCTTCTAGTCTTGAGCGAGTTGGATTGTGAGAGCGAGTATATTCATAACCCTTGTGCTCTCCTGGAGAAGATTGCACGTAGGTTGAAGTTTGATAGATAGGAGGCATGATGGCCCCAGTAGTTGGATCAGGTTCGCCACCAACGTGAATAACTTTTGTTTCAAATTTCATTTCCTTCATATCGTCTCCATTAACTCTTTCATTTCATGAGCTGCGGCCAGGGTCGATAGCCTGGCAATCACTGAATACACAGCTTCTTTAATTTTATGATCACAGTCTTGTTTAATATCTGATAGGCATAATTTTTGATAGATCATGCCCTGGGCATTGAGATTGGCCTGAGTGCCTTTAAGAGGATTGGCCCGCATAAAGCCCCCAGAGCTTTTTCCATTCACAAGGTAGATTGTCACTTCTGCAGGAGCATCATGGCACTTCAGCACAGTTTCGACACCTTCTTGAATCAGGATCGAAGTAAATTTAATTTTATTTTTTCCCACATCCATTTTATTTCGGACTTTTCGATTCATGTTGATGATTTCTTCACCAGAAGAAACGACGGAAATTCCCATCCCATATGTGCCTTGTGAAGCTTTCACAAACACAGAAGATTCTTTGGGAAGTTGAGCGAGTAACTGATCCACTTCGTGGGCCAGCTGATCAAGACCTTCCTTGGTA
>CANEVK010000105.1 GCA_947442115.1 Bacteriovoracaceae bacterium
AGAACAGATCTAGATCATTTGCATGATTTAAACTTAAAAGAAATTATCGCCATGGGTATTCTAACGTTATTTGTTTTTGGTATTGGTTTTTTTCCGAAAACATTTTTTGGTAAATCGGATGCTAGTTTAGAAGCTTATTCCTCTTCAATTTTAGATAAAGTAGGCAAAAATGGAAATTAACAGTATTTTTCCTTTAACATCTCTAGGGGTTTTGGAATTATTTCAATTACTTCCTCTTTTCTCCGTTTCATTTGGTGCACTCTTTGCCCTTATTTTAGGAACGCATAAAGAGAAAGGACATGGATTTGCTTTCTTGACCTCATTTATCTTTTTGCTTTCAGGACTTTTACAATCAATAACTAATATCAATGCGATTGATGTTAATATACTAGGGGGGACTTTAGTCCTTAACCCATTCACAAGAACTTTATCATTGATGATTATCCTTTTTGCCCTTATCGGTGTTGTTTTGACTTATGGACAAGATAAGAAAGAGGGTCTTTTATCTGAGATCTATGCTCTTATTTTATTTGCTACAGCTGGCATGATCTTAATGGTTTCTACAACTCATCTATTATTCATGTTTATCGCTCTCGAAATTATGTCTCTTTCAATTTACGTTATGGTTGCCATGAGACGTACGAGTCGTTTTTCTGCTGAGGCAGGATTAAAGTATTTCATCCTGGGAGGGCTTGCTTCAGCTATGCTTCTTTATGGATCATCACTCATTTTTGGTTCTCTTGGTTCATTTGAATTATTAAGCCTGAATAAAATTCTTATTGGATTAAAGCAACCGTCACCCATTTTCTTTGTTGGTCTTGGACTGGTTGTGGCAGCTATGCTCTTCAAAATTGGTGCTTTCCCGTTTCACGGCTGGGTTCCTGATGTCTATCAAGGGGCTTCTACAAATGTGACTGGTTTTATGGGAGCAGCGGTCAAGTTCACTGCATTTATGGCCTTTGCTAGAATTGCTCAAAATATCATCTTTGTTGACTCAATTCCTGCTTTAAAATGGTTCCAGAATTTTATTTGGTTTGTCGCGGCTGCCACAATGATCTTTGGAAATTTTGTTGCGATTGCACAGACTGAATTAAAACGGATGCTTTCTTTTTCAACGATTGCTCACTCTGGTTATCTTCTTTTGGGACTTTATGCTATCAATTCTAAGGATGGCTCAGTTTCATCACTTGTTCTTTACTTGTTTTTTTATGCTCTTGCTAACCTTGGGGCATTTGCCATCATTTCACTTTTTGAGGAAAAGAATCAAAAAGATTTACATCTAGAGCAAATTGCTGGGCTGGGGATGAAGCATCCTTTTCTTGGACTCATGCTTACTGTTTTTCTTCTTTCTATGGCAGGGATTCCACTAACTTCTGGGTTTATTGGAAAGTACGGCCTCTTTAGTTCTGCAGTCACTGCCGGTGAAGTACCACTGGTTATTATCGCTGTTTTAACTTCAGTCGTATCCGTTTTCTACTATCTAAGAGTTATTGTTTATCTTTTCATGAAAGAAAGCGGGCAAGAGGTCGCAAAGTACCAGGCCATGAGAGGTGCATCGATCGCTGCTTTTGTTTCAGCAGCTGCTACAATACAATTTGGTGTGTTTCCAAAAGCTATTATTCATTTTGTAAAAATGATCACAAGGTAAGGTTTAAGTCATGATTGCACGTAAAATAACTTATAAAGGCCATTTTAATTCTGAAATGATTAGCACCATTTTTGATATCACGAGAAAGATTGAAATAACGGGTGAAGTTCGTCCTCTAGGGTCTCAAGAGGTTGTTTTAAATCTTGAAGGTGATCCTTCTATGATTAAACTGGTTCAGCATCAAATTGAGCGAAAGGCCAAGTCGGCCATTACGGATAAGACCATTGAGCAAATACCTTATCAATACTATTCAGGATTAAATTTTCTCGTTTAAAGCGTGCCCCTTTTTAGGGGCATTTTTTTTGCGATGCGTGCAATGACTAATCTCGATAAAGTCATTGGCCATCCCTACAACAGCTTTCTATAATTAATTGAATTTAAATGTTTGGTGCCCAAGACGAGACTCGAACTCGTACGGATTATTCATCCGAGGGATTTTAAATCCCTTGTGTCTACCATTCCACCACCCGGGCCTTGTTCGAAAAGTAGAGTTATGATGTTATGTTATTGAGATTATGTCAAATGAAAAGCCCTCAACTCTTGATCTTGTTTTTGATCAGTAGCTGCTCGCTTTTTAGTCGGCCAGATTTATCTGGGGAGTTATCGCTTCCTGTGAAGTCTCAGTGGTTTACTCCGGAGACTTCACATGTACTGCAAGGGTCTCAGGGTCTAAGTCCGCAGCATCTTTTTTTTGATGTTCACCAAGATTCGCAAGAGCTCAAGCAGCTTATGAGTGCTGTTGTTTTAACCAAACAGGGATCTAAATATCACTACGAATTAGATCTTTTATCTGGGCAGAGATATTTTTCACATGCTTATTGTAATCAAAAAGATGTTTGGAATCAGTACTCAGGAAGTATTGGGATCCCCAAGTTTAGTTATGGCATCATTCCAGGTTACCTTGACCAATTAGGGCAACCACAAAGAGTGATTATCTTTGGTGGCTCTAAGAAATATAAGAGGCAGACTGATGTTTTTGAAAATACAGTTAAAATAATAGGAGCTTTCATAGAGCAACGATGCCCTGAGGGCAACTGTGTTGGAACAAATCTATGGCTATCTAGACTTGTTTTTGTTGCCATTGAGCCTTCAAGCAAAATTTTTGAAGGAGTCAATGATATTGAAGGTTTTAAACAGAAGACAAGTTGGGTCAGGGCCCGAGCGACTATTGAAAATAGTGAAGGCAGAAATCATGGGGCGGGAGTAAATTACCCCTATATTAAGATAGGTAACCTTATCTCTTTTGATGATGCCGCCAGATACCAAAGGAAGAACTCTATCTTTTTAACCAAAGAAGAACTTCAAAAAGTAAGATCTAGTTGTCATAAACTGTATGATAGAATTTGGACTGATGTCGGTGAAATAAAACCTGAGGATAAACCTGCAAGAACGCTAGAGGAAGTGAAAGTTAAATCAAAATTAATTGAAGAACTTAAAAAAAATAAAACTCAGATTGGCTTCACTGCTCGCTTAAAAAGAATGATGACTCAGTATGAGTCTGAATTTCAAACATGCCAAAAATTTGTTTATGCAGGAAATATTAACCAAAATTCGGAGAAGTTCTGGTTTCTAAATTATTTAGGAATGTTTATGAAACTTCATAGAGAAGGTCATTACTTTGATTGTAAAAATAAATCATGGCAAAAGAATCTTACCGATAACCTCGGTCGATTTAGGTATCAACTAAAAGACGGGATTCTTAGATGTGAGGATGCTGATATTGATTTGGCCATGAACTATATGGGTAATTATTTAAGAGGTCTGTCTTTATCTTCAGATGAGTATTTCAGATTTACTGATTATGATTATCATAGCTTTGGTACCCATGCAAAATTATACACATGGGTTAAAATGCGTTCAAAGAAATTTGATTGTCGAATTGATCCGAATTTAGAAATTAGAAAAAAAATTCGTATTTTTCCTGAAGATGTGAATTGGAGAAAACGCGATATTAAAGATTTAGAAGATGAACTAAAGATTATTTATTAAATGAAAAAACAGAAATATGAGCTAAAGTTTTTTTGCCTTGGAAATCCTGCTACCTCAACAGAGTTGCTCTCTGTCTTAGGTGATAAGTTTTGTCACGCACCTCCCTTTGAGTTGATCTTAACCTCGTCGATTGAGGAGTCATCGGTGATTGTGTGGGATGGAGTTGTTTCATTAAAGATGAGAAGGATTTTTCCAGATATATTAAATTATCTCAGACAAAATAGAGTCCTTTTACTGATTGGTGATTCAAGCACGTTAATTCAAAAGCAAAGCTTTTTAAATCAATTCCAGCCTGATGAGATTGCAAGTGTTTGTCTTAATGGTTGGAGCCTTCTCCCAGAAGAGATTATCGGAGCATTTGAAAAGTGTTACCAAAAGATTAAAAATGTTTAGCTGGAAAGAATTTGAAAAAACGAAAAATATACTCATGCAGGATTCTTCCTATCAAGAGTCTTCAGGGCAACACCACATAACTGTCAGACCTGTTAATTTACTTCGCTGGGTTGAGCTTGCGGGTGAAGATTTAGGCTTCCTCACCCTCGTAGAAATTGCTGGAGTTGATCTGCTTCAGGATAAAAACTCACAATACCGTTTTCGGCTGTCCTATCATTTTTTAAACATGGGGGCCCATCAACGATTTAATTTGCATGTTTGCTTTAATCCAGAGGAAACAATTCCTAGTATCGTGGGAATCTTCTCTAATGCTGACTGGATGGAGCGTGAGCAATGGGAACTGCTTGGAATAAATTTTAATCGTGATATGAAGTCCATTATTTTACCTCGTGGGCAGGACATTTTTCCTTATCGAAAAAATAAAAATGTCGCAGAATGGCCTCTTGAAACTGCGCAAGCTGTTCCGAAGTTAAAATTTAATCCCAATAAGTCTGAAAAACCTTATCCTGAAGAGTCTTATATTTGGAAGAATTACCCCTTATATTCACCACAGGCAAAAGGTCTTTTTGAGTGGAAGGCCTGTTTTGACAACGGTAAACTAGTGGATTCAATCGTTGATATTGGTTTTTATCATCAGGGTCTAGAAAGTGTACTGGCCTCTGCAGACTGGATTAAAGCTCTCTTCTTGGTTGATAAAATTAATTTTGGCTCATCTCCTCACTATGCAGTGGCCTGGGCAAAAACATTTGAGGACCTTCAAAGAGTGAAGATCCCTGAAAGGGCGCAGGCGATTAGGATTGTTGGCCTCGAGCTGACTAGAATTGCAGAGCATCTGACTATTATGCATGAGATGTGTTTTGCCCTCGAATTTAATGAGCATCGACTTTTTTTGAATGCCCGTGAAAAGATCTATGAGCTACTTGAAAAATATTGTGGCCATCGTCTTGGATTGGGAATGATTCGAATTGGCGGAGTGAGAGAGGATTTGCCCCCTGGGTGGATTGTTGAGTATCAAACAGTTTTCAATATGCTCGTAAAAGTCTTGAAAACGATTCATCGCTCTTTAATTAGTCGCTCGGATTTTCGAGAAGATCTAAGCTCTTCAAGAGTTTCGGCCCAGACCGCACTTCAGTGGGGCCTTAGCGGGCCTGCCATGAGGGCCTGTGGACTCAATTTTGATTTACGAAAATCTCAGCCGTTTTATTTTTATAGGGATATTGATTTTGATGTTCCTGTTGGTATTCACGGTTCAGCTTATGAGAGATACCTCATTCGCTTTGAAGAAATTTTCCAGAGCCTTAGAATTATTACTCAGGTGATTGATAATTTACCCATGGGAGAAGTCATCAATCCTGATTGGGGTAAAGATTATTTAACTCAATTAGCGGAATTAAAAAAAATAGATCTCACTAAAGATTGGCACTACACTGGTCTTGAGTCGCCTAATGGAGAAAGTGGTTTTCTTATTATGCTTAATAAAGAAAGTGAATTTGCGAGGGTTAAAATCAAAACACCTAGCTTTCCGCTTGTGCAGGCCTTGCCTCTTTTACTGAATAATGTTTCTGAAAAGTTACTTATACCTTCTTTAGTTAGTTTGGGCATTAGGTCAACTGAGCTTGATAGGTGAGTTGAAGATATGATTTTAAACAGGAATTTTTACAATAAAGTTTCTCTTGTGAAGACCTGGTGGTTTAGGTGGCAACTAGCTAAACTTACTGGTGAAAGGCTATTTAAGTCTTTCAAATTACATAAGACAGAGTGGCCAGATAAAATCTATTTCTACTCCCCACGTTTAAGGCGTAAACCTTTGTTTATTGGAACGCCTGATAAATTATCTATGTGGAAAGAGTCAAAATTATGTGAGAACATATGTCCGACTCATGCGATCAAAGTGACGGCAGACGCCATCATGATTGATGATCGTGGATGTATTGGTTGCGGCCTTTGCGTTGAGTTTGCACCGTCTGGATTATTAGAAATGTCGGTGGAATTTAATGAAATACATCGGTCTTGATAAGGGATTTTCAATGATTAAAATGACATCTTTTTTTGCCCTTTTTTACGCTGGCCTTTGGCTTGCCGTTCAAAACGTTATCGGAACTAATGGTTTCTTCGGTGATTTAGTGGCTTCTCATCCAGTGTGGTTTATTGTTCTTTATGCCTGTGTCATTGCTCACATTACGATTACATGTATGAGTCTTTCTTATCACCGTTATCACACTCATAAGGGTGTTGTTATCAATAAGTGGATCGATATGCCGATGCAAGTTTGGTTATGGCTTATAACCTCACTTAATAAAGTTGATTGGGTTGCAGTTCATATTTTTCACCATGCCAATTCTGACTTAGAGAAAGATCCCCATAGCCCTGTTCAAAAGGGTATTTGGCATGCTCTTTTTTTAGGAGTTTTTGATTACACTGCTGGAAAAACATTGCCAGAAGTGATGCGAATCAAAAAAACCATTCACACCAATAAGCTTGAAGCTTATATGGAAAAACATTCATTCACTGGCCCGACGATCATGACGGTTTTTATGATCATCATGTTTGGACCTGTTTGGGGTTCAGTTTTGAGTGTGACGAATTTTATGGTTTCTCCCATTTTTGCGATTGGTGGAGTGAATGCTATAGCTCACTGGTGGGGTTATCGTAATCATGAGACAACGGATAATAGCCGTAATATTGGCTTTCTTTTACCTTTAAACTTTATTATTTGTGGAGAGCTTGATCATAATAACCATCATGGGCACATGAGATCATGTTCATTCAGACATCGTTGGTTTGAGTTTGATATTGGTTATGTATATATCAAAATCATGTCTTACTTTGGACTGGCCCAGATTAAGAACGTTTATAATTCTGCGACGCTCAAGCAAGAGCTTTCTAAGAAAATGTCGGCACTCATTGAAGATGATTTACGCTTCAAAAAGCGCTGCGAAGAGCTTGCTCATGAGCTGAATATGTCTTACCAGGAATTTAAGTCTAATCTGGAAGCTTATTGCCGTGGAGAAAAAGTTAAGCTTGAAAAGTCTTGCGAAGATTTTATGAATGAAGTGATCAGGACTTTAAAGGCCAATCAAAGACTTCGTCTTACTTATAATTAAAAGATTTCGTCTCTCTTTCTTGTCCAGTTCTTTGTCGCCAAAAGGTTGATAAAGTCTGGGCGAGAAATATAAATCCCACCAAAATGTTCTACTACTGGTGTTACCATTTGAGTATCTAGCCAGTTAATATTCTTATTTTTAAGATGTGAAGCGAGTGCATAGAGAGCGAGTTTTGAAGCATTATCTTCAAAAGTAAACATTGATTCTCCAGATATAAATTCACCCATGCAAACACCATATAAACCTGCGATGAGTTTATCTTTACTCCAAACCTCACAAGAATAGGCGAGTTCTCGTTTAAATAATCTTATGTATCCTTGGATTATATCTTGTGTAATCCAAGTGCTTGTCTGATGTTGACGAGAGATTTTTGAGCAATGAGAAATGACCTCATCAAACGCTTGATTAAAAGTAATCTGATAATCGTGCCTTTTTAAAAATTTTTGAAAAGACTTTGGAATATGTAACTTCTCTAAAAAAAGAACACCTCTTGGATCAGGAGAAAACCATGCGAGAGGATACTCCGCAGATATTGGCCATGGAAAAATACCCTGTTTATAGGCTGTGATAAGTGTATCCTCAAGAAGGTCACCACCTAAGGCCACAAGACCATCTTGAGTTGCCGTTTCAATTGGTGGAAAAATTATTTTCCTCATTTCTTTAAAACTTCCAAAAGTGATTTGGCCATATCTCCCGCCACTTTAAGTGAAGAGATCCGCTCAATTTCACTACTCCCTGGTTGTGAGACGAAAGGAGCAACTTCCATTAAGTCGGCCCCGGTAATATTAAATTCTTGAGAGAATAAATGGATGAGAGCTGTAGCTTCAACTGGATTTAGGCCGTGAGGCTCTGGAGTTCCAGTGGCCGAAGCAAATTGAAAATCGAGAGCATCAATATCAAAACTTATGTAAATCTCTTCTATCCCTAGTTTTTTTAATTTGAGTGAGATTTTTTTGAAAGTTTTTTCAATGCCTAATTTCTTGATATCTTTTGCCCAATACTGATCGACACCCAATTTTGATTTCCAGAATGTTTTTGTTTTACCACTAGATCGAATCCCTAACTGAACAAGGTGATCAGGAGAGTGAAGATCCTTCAAAATATGATAGGCCCAAGTGCCAAAGCATATATCAATCCCTAGTCGTCGATCGAGCAAGTCGGTGTGGGCATCAAAATGAATTAAAGCAGATTTTTTCTTATTCGAGCGAGATTCAATCCAGTTTTTGACTAATGGAAAGCTTGTGGAGTGATCACCTCCAAGACCTAGCAGCCTAGCTTTAGGGTACTTTCGGTAGATATCTTTGAGGGCAAGATCTGCAATACTTAAGGGAGAAACTGGTAGTTTATTATTTTTTCCATAAAGTGCCTTTCGGCAACTCTTGATCGTTTCTTC
>CANEVK010000106.1 GCA_947442115.1 Bacteriovoracaceae bacterium
CCAGTAAAAACTGATGCTACTTATGTCATGGTTAACATCAACAACGTTATCACTGATACACCTGCGCTAAACTCTTCTTGTCATAATGTTCTTTAAGTTTTCTCTGGCCCTCTTTATGGGGGCCTTTTTCTTTTCATTTTCTGCTAATGCCGAAAGCTGGAAAGCTGCTGAATGGCTTAAACTTGGTAGGTATCATCAAACTCTTTTTGGATATAAATCTGAGGCTGATGGGTCAGGATTTTTTTTACATCCTCAGGGTAGAACTAGACCAGATTTCGAATTTGAGGCTCTTATTAAAGGTGTACAATCACCTCCACACTCAGATCCTAATAATCATCCAGTTTGTCGATTTCCAGCGAGGACTCACTATCTTTCAAAGATTTTACCAAACCTCAAAATAACAGATGTGAAATGTGAAAATTTTGATCAATTTCGTAACCGAGTTTCTGCCAAATCTGTATCGCTGGTTTTTTCATCTTATTACTTAAATAATCCAGCATCGAGCTTCGGCCATACCTTTATTAGGCTTGGAAAAAATGAGTATAAAGAATCAAACAATGGTTCTACGACAGAACTACTTGATACAGGGATCAATTATGGGGCAAGTACAGGAGATGCAGGAGCCTTAACCTACATTGTGGGAGCTTTTGTAGGCTATTTTTATGGTACATACAACTCCATCCCATATTACTACAAGGTCAGAGAATACAATGATTTCGAATCACGTGATTTATGGACCTATCACTTAGATTTTAATCAATCAGAAATTGACCAACTTGTTCGGCACATATGGGAACTTGGGCATGGGGAATTTCGTTACTACTTTCTCACAGAAAATTGCTCTTACCATGCCTTAACGATGCTTGAAACAATTAGACCTGGCCTAGAGCTCGTAAAACACCTACCAGATAATTATATCATCCCATCTGACACACTCAAGGTGGCGGTAAAAGAAAAAATTGTTAAAGATATTACCTACCGTCCTTCTGCAAGTACACAATTCTATCGTCACCTAAACGATCTTAATGAAGATGAAAAAAAACTAATGATGGGAATAATTGAAATCAAAGATTTGCCTGCAACTCTAACAGCAGAAAAGAAGGCAAAGATTTATGACTCTGCTCTTGGGTTGGTTGATTATAAATATGCAAAAGAAATTCTAAAGGAAGAAAAGCAAGCTCAGGCGATAAAAAGACCAATCCTATTAAAAAGATCCGAAATACCTGTGCGAAGTCCAGATCTCGATTATTCTCAATTCTCGAGCAATCGTCCACATGAGGGACATGATTCAGGAAGATTACTCATCGGTTCTACTTTTCTGAAGGAATCTAGATTTTTAAATCTAGATTATCGATTCGCTTTTCATGATTTTTTAGATTATCAAAAATCTTATATGCCTAATTCAAGGGTCGAAATGCTGAGCATGAGAAGTATTTCTGATGGACATAAAATCTCATTAACAGATGTCAATCTTGCCGATTATTACTCCCTAGGTGCCTTTGATGAATTCACAAAGTCATATTCTTGGAAATTAAAATTTGGTCAATGGCAGACTTTTCGTAAAGGTAATACAGGCCTAACAACTCATGGAGCAGTTGCAGGATATGGCCATAGCTTCACCACTCGTTTTGTAACACCGTTTATCCTAGGTTCTCTTGAAACTAGTTATGTTAGTGAAGATCTCCATAAAATGAAAATCGCTTATGGAGCAGACATTGGTTTTTTGACTCATCTCACTGAGCACCTACGGCATAGCACATTTTTTGAATTAAGATTTCATCCATGGGAAGAAACAATTCTCAAAAATGAGTTGAGGTGGAGTAATGTTAATTATGGAATTGGCATTTTTCATCATGCTCAGAAAAAATTTGGCTTCTCAGAGACAGGTATTAATATGATGGTCTATACGCAATGAAATTCCTCTTGCTCTTCATCCTCGTCTCTTGTTCAAATCTCTTTTATTATCCATCTAAAGTTCCCTACTTTAATCCACATAAGTTCGTTGAAAAGGTTGAGGACATATGGATGAAATCAAAAGATGGGACAAACTTAAATGCCTGGTGGATGCCAACGCAAAAGTTACCAAGCAAAGGCACAATCGTTTTCTTTCATGGGAATGCAGAAAATCTATCATCTCACTTTCTCAATCTCGCATGGATAACTCACGAAGGTTACAACTTATTTATTTTTGATTACCGAGGATATGGAGCTTCCGAAGGCAGTGTTAATCAAAAAGGTATTTATGAAGATTCATTTGCAGCCTTAGAAAAAGGTCACGATCTTCATTTAAAAACATCTCCACAAGGTAAATTTATTGTCTACGGCCAGAGCCTAGGTGGTATCGTATCATTAAGGGCCCTTGCCGATTGGCAATATACCAACAAAGTAAACCTTATTGTTCAGGACTCAACATTCACATCCTATCAAGATATAGCTTTTGATAAACTTAAAGGTTTCTGGTTAACATTTCTCATTTCTCCTCTTGCCTACGTCCTTGTGAGTGACGAATTTGCATCGGACAAGATTATTTCCAAAATCAAAAATCCTCTCCTTGTGATTTCTGGTGAAAAGGATTTTGTAGTCCCGTTTAAGTTTAGTCAGGAGCTTTATAAAAATTCAAAGTCAGAAAGAAAATGGTTCTGGGAAATTAAAGACGGAAGACACAGTGATGTTTTTGCTTTTAATGAATTCAAGTATCGGAAGCAGTTTTTATTGTTTTTAGAGACAATTTAGAATTTGAATTAAAATATTTCATCTTCAAGAGGCAAATATGAACAATATATGGCACATATTTAAAGAGTTCTATCTTTCGTTAATTGAATACAGTTTGAGATTTTCACGGCTAGGTAAAAAAAGACCTTTTTAATTCCAGAGAATTAGAAGATATCCTCGGCGCGAGCAGTAAATTTTGTGAATTCACCTTTCCAGGCAAGTCTTGCAGTTCCGATTTCGCCCCCGCGATTTTTAGCAATAATGATTTCGGCTTCAGCTTTTTGAGGTGTATCGGCATTATAGACTTCATCACGATAGATAAACCAGACCATGTCGGCATCTTGCTCGATGTCCCCAGAAGATCTTAAGTCTTGAAGCATAGGGCGTTTATTATCTCTACCCTCGACTCCCCGGTTAAGCTGAGAGAGAAGAATAATTGGGCACTCTAGTTCTTTGGCGAGCAGCTTTAATCCTCGAGTGATGACACCAATATCATCGGCCTTATTCCCTTTTTTGGTCTCTTCCATGGTCATGAGCTGAAGGTAATCAACGATAATAGCGCGAAGTTTTCCGTGCTTGGCCTTATAACGGAGACACTGGGTGCGAATTCGAGCAAGTGAAGTTGAAGAGTAATCATCAATGATAATAGGAAGTCTTGAAAGTTTCTCTGAAGCAGTGGCAATCTTTTTGAGATCTTCAGCATTAAACTCTCGGGATTTAAATTTTTGAGAGTTAACTAAAGACTCCATCGATATTAATCGCTGGGTCAGTTCACCGTGAAGCATTTCAAGTGAGAAAATCACTACATGCTCTTCATAATTTTCTGCCATCTTCTGCCCAATATTCAGAGCAAGAGCTGTTTTCCCCATCGATGGGCGAGCGGCCAGCACAATGAGCTGACCAGGAGAAACCCCCACTATCTTATCATCGATCGAATCAAAACCAGTTTTGGTGAGTTTTGATTTGATCGAGTCTTTATCCTTTAAGTCTTTAATCACCTGAAAAATTGAGTCTTTAAGATCTAGTGAATTCCCGTTGGCGGAATTATCATTTAAATCAATGAGAATTTTATTAATTTTACCGAGAAGCTCATCTTGTGTGACATCGCCATTGATGGCAATAGATTGAATCTCTTTTGCTTTCTGAACGACATCTCGAAAAACAGATTTTCTTTTGATGAGATCAGCATAGTTTTCAAGATTTGCTGAGCTTGCATATTCATCAAAGATATTGAGAAGGAAAGCCTGGCCCCCTACTCTCTCTAGCTCACCGGTGGCATTTAGGCTTTCAGCGAGCGTGATGTAATCAGGATTAATTCCTGCATTTTTGAGTTTTATGAAGTGCTGGAATACGATACGGTGGCGAAACTCTAAAAAGTCATCAGCTTCAATTTTAATGGCATCTATTTCCCCCATCGAATCGGGATCAGAAATAACAGTCGAAAGGAACGCCCTTTCGGCCATAAGAAGTTCATTTGTGTTTTTGACTGCTTCCATGCTCACCTTAAGACATTATTTGCTCACCAGCTTCCATTCTGGACTGGATGAGTTCTTTTATTCTTTCTTCAAGGATTTGCTCACCGAGAAGAGAAGATTTTATCTCCTCACCAAAAAGCTTGTAGGCTTCTTTTTCGTATTTTGCGTAGACCTTTGGTTCTTTTTTTACTGTTTGATAAGTGAGGGCCGCGAGTTCACGAGTTTTCTTCTCTGTGATCTGAACTTCATATTTTTTTCTTTCTACTTCTTTAAGGGCAAGCTCTTTGGTTTCGATAATGTCCTTAAGCTTGATACGCTCAACAACAAAACGCTTATATCCCTCAGGCTTAATGTATTCCATTTGCTTATTTAAGGAGGCAAAAATAATGGCACGAACGGATTTAATCTGGCCTTTATTTGATATTTTTTGAAACAGAACCATATCAACTAAAAGTTCGCAGAGAAAGACCTTAGATTTTTCAAACTCTACCTTGGTTGGATATTTTGAGCGAAGATCACTTAAAAGATCAGAGGTAATCTCATTTGAAATAAGCGCCTCTTCACCATACCATTTCACGAGAGCATCCATGAATAGATCCCCTTGGGCCAAAAGATGGCTCTCAGGGAAGGAAATCTTAACCACTTTTTTTCTCTCTACAGTAGCAAAGACATAATCTAAATCAGGTAGAGCTGTCTTAAGTGATTCAAAGTATTTTTTAATATTTCCAAAGAATTCTTTTTTATTCGTTAATCCAAGAACAGAGGCGATGTCCTCTATTTCAAGCGTAAAGACATTTCTCTTTCCCACATCTCGGTGAGAAACAATGAGTTGATATAAGCGTCTTACGGCACCACTATCAAGGCTAAGATAGGTTTCACGTGAAAGGACTGAGTAATAACCCCCTAAGAGGTTTTGCATAATATCTTTATCAAAAGTGACACTATGGCGAGCATCAAGGTTTTTAAGGTCAGCATAATCCTCATTCACGACTGATTTTCTTGACTGGATAAGATGTTTTTCGACATCAACATTCTTCGATCCTGAAGTTGAGTAGAAAGATTTTTTAAATTCAATCGTCATTCCTAGCATACGTTGGATAGAGTCTCGAATATTGCCGTGAGAGCCCTTAGAAAGGCCCAGGCGCTTTCTAATTTCTTCGTAGGTGAATACAGGTGAATCAGTTTTTTGCTCCACACACATGGACATCAAGATATTGAGAACATCCTGGTCAAGCTTCCCTGCCGCACCGGAATTACCTCTAAAAACCACTTCTAGTCGATGAAGATTATTACTTTCATCAAACCATTTGGTCATGGAGTGCTTTTCAAACTTGTCTTGCTTTTTGTTCTTACAAAACTCAAAAGGCAAGGCCAGACCAATATTAAATTCTGATTTAAAGTTCACAATATCATTAGGATGAGAAACAACAGCTGGTGCTGTCTCAATGGTATTGAGCTCAGCAAGGTTATGCTGGGCCTTTAAAGCATTAAAGGTGGAACTTGTACTCAGTGAATTAAAATCAAAATTTTCCATATGTTATTTAATTATTTCTTTTTTCCACTAAAAACATCAAGAAGTTTTTTTCGGCCGAAAACATCACGAAATCAATTCAGGGCCAAAAACATCATAGGGGCAATTTTCTTTTTAAAACATCACTTAAAAAGAAAGTTTGCCAAAAACATCACGGCCTCTAACATTGCTAGGGAAAGTAGGTCATTCACATCAACCTCTGATGTTTTAGGCCGACTTTATCTCCTGGCCGCCCCGATCATTTGTCAAAATTCCGCCATAAACATCATCCCTTAAAATATTTTTTTTAAAAACTCCGGCAAAGACATCATCCTTTGATGTTTTTAACGGAATATTGGGGTTTGCTGGTCTGGCACCGTGATGTTTTTAATGGAGTTTTCTTTGAAAGAGGTATTTTGTGATGTTATTGGTGGAGTTTTAGTGATGTTATTGGCGGAGATTATATTTAAATGATGTGATTGCCGACCAGTTTGATGTCATTGCCAGAATCATATGATGCAATTGCCGGAGTTGGCCGATGTCTATGCAAGAGTTGACTGATGTTTTTACTGGAGTGAAACCTTCTAACTATTTAATATTCATGAATTTAAAAAACTTTCTAGTAAGTATGTAGTTTATTAAATTATCTACTTACTAGCGTGATGTTTTTACAGGATTATTTTTTTCTTGGGTTTACGATCTCTCATTCTAGTTTGTTCGTATTCTTTAATGGCTTTTTTTGTTGTTAGCCAGTTTCTACCTTCCTTTATCCCTGCAATAAGACCCTTGTTGATTAGAAGGTTAAGATACTTTGATGAGTAAGGAGTGCCTTTGGCAATCTTTGATAAAGGTAGAAACTCATCATCAATGCCAGAAGACTCTATTGTGGCTATGTAAATATCAAGACTCCGCTCTACAGCTTGAGCTATAAGCTTCAACAAAGAGCCGACATCCCCTTTATCAGCACTCTCTAGTGCCCGATAATATTTAGTGCGATCGGACTTTAGAATAACGGCAATAGGAAAGCCCAATCGCATAAGAAATAAATTCATCATCAATCTTCCTGTTCTGCCATTTCCATCCTCAAAAGGATGAATATGAACGAACATATGGTGAAGTTTTGCTGCAAATTCTATTGGATGTAGTTTTTTCTCATTATGAGTGCACCATTTTACGAATTCATCCATTTTCTCTTGAACTCTAAAGCCAGGCACTGGTTTGTGATGAGATCCAAGTATCGCCACATTTGTTCTTCTGTAGTTACCTGCAAGGTCACGTTCAGTATCCTTAATAACAAGTTGGTGAAGTTCTCGAATCAGGGCATTTGTAATACTTATTTTTTTCTTTGAATCAACAAGTTGAAATAGATATTTTAGTGCATCCTCATGATTTTTTGCCTCAAGATGATCTTTAAGGTTTTTACCTTTAACAGTAATGCCCTCTCTTAATACAAGGTAAGTTTCCTTTAAAGTAAGCTTATTACCTTCAATTCCGTTTGAATTATATGTCATCTCAATCGAGAATTGATCTCGAAGTTTTTGTACGACTGTCGCCTTTAAAGGCCTGTGCTTATTAAGGGTTAATAGTTTTTTATCTAGTCTATCAAAAATTCTTTTGTCCATACATTAACTAATATGGCATAGGTTTAAATCCAAGTCATCACATATTAAGCCTTAATATGTGATATCAGCCACTTTCAATCCAGAGTATGTTAGAGAATTGGACTCAGTTGATTCGATTGCCGGAGAAAGCCCACGCAGATGTGAAAGACTCAATATGTTCAATATCAATGAGATTGAGCTAAAGATATTAACTATTTGAGGGGTAATTTTGAAAGATAGCTTTGCTATGTTCGGGGATTGAAATGCATTTAGTTAAATTATCCTCAAGTGACAAGAGCATCATTCTTTAGAGAAAGTCTAAACATTTCATCAAAAAATCCTAAACAGACATAGTGAATCTAGAGTTTCTTGAGTTTAAGGAGTATTAAACTTAAAAAGGAGAAACCGATGATTTTAGCTGATCCTTCATTCATGAATCTGTCTGGACGCAGTGATGGGTATAGAGTTCAAGATATTATTAACTCACATCTTTCGGCAACGGGTAAGATGATGAGGCCCAGATTGATCGAAATTTTCTCAAGAATATTTCACATACAAGATAGTGACCAACTTCTCATAGCTCGGTCTGCTGAAATGATCCATACGGCATCACTTATTCATGACGATGTTGTCGATGAAGCAGATACGAGAAGAGGACAGAAAACACTTCACAAAAAGATTACTAATTCAAAAGCTGTTCTGGCAGGAGATTTTTTGCTTGCAAGAGTGATTGCTGAACTCGTATCGGCCGGTCGCTACGAAATACTCAAAACAATATCCCAGGCCTTAGAGGACATAGTTGAGGGAGAATTTCTTCAAGACCAAATTAAAAAGAACGGTACAAATTCAAAAGAAGAACTCATTGAGGTTTCAAAGAAAAAAACGGGTGCACTTCTGGCCTGGTGTTGTTCTGCAGTCGCAGAAATTTCAAAAGCACCTCAGGAAACAGTCTCTAAATGTCATTCATTTGGCGAAAAGATAGGGGTCGCTTTTCAAATGATAGATGATAATTTGGATTTTTGCGATGTCACAGGTAAAGATAAATACAATGATCTTAAAGACGGTCTAATTAATTTTACGACACTCAACTTGTTAAAAAAATATCCAGAACTTTATTATACGATTCATCAAATTAGGGGATCCTCTTTTGTTGAAGTCTGCTGGACTCAAA
>CANEVK010000107.1 GCA_947442115.1 Bacteriovoracaceae bacterium
CCACGGAAAACAACCGACTTGATATCCGCAATTGTTCCAATTGTATTCTTGGTCGCCATCTCTTCCAGTTCATATTCAGGTGGTAGAGCAGAAAGATCTGGAAGATTAAACACTTCCAAAAACTCTTCAGTCGTCGCAAACAGTGAAGGACGTCCTACTTCTTCAGAGCGGCCAGCAATTTTCACTAAACGCTTGTCCATGAGAGCACGGATAATATGGCTTGAATCAACGCCACGAATTTTTTCAACTTCATTCTTTGAAACAGGTTGCTTGTAGGCAATGATCGCCAAAACTTCGAGAGCTGTTGGCGTCAGAACGAGTGAATTGATCTTAAAAAGATTTTGCACGAACTTTGAATAAGTGGCTTTAGTACGAAATTGATACCCCTCAGCGACTTCCACCAAACGAATGCCATGGTGTTTTTCTTCATAGCCGGCCTGCAATTTTGAAAGGGACTCATGGGTCACGCGCAGAGGAAGTTCGGGATCGATTTGGGCCTTAATTTTTTGAATTGAAATAGGCTTATCGGACATGAAAATAATCGTCTCGATAGCTCCACATAAAGTATCTGGATTCAGCCCTGTTCTGGCCTGCCAGAGCATATCTTCTTGCTCTTTCTCGTCAAAATGGCTGACTTCAAATGAAAAGTCTTCTGCTTTTGTCTCAACTTCCAAAGTCTCCGGCACGGCCACTTCTTCTTTTGAAAGATCCCACTCATAATTAATGTCGTTCATTTGGTCCATGACACTTCCCTTATTGCATAGGAGCTTCTGCAGGTGCTGCAGGAGCCGCTTTAGTCGCCTCGCCTTCTGGATCAAATCCATTGGCCGTTTCAGGATCAAAGGAATCTAAACTTTCCTTGACCTCGATGTAAATGGAGCCCTTATCATCATTCTGGAAAATCTGTAATTTTTTCAGACGAGCAAGCTCTAAAAGCGAGATAAATGTAATAACTTTATCAATAATTCCTGTTTCATTTTCATCCAGGAGCTTATCAAACTGAGTCGTCTCCCCTTTCTTGAGAAGAGTCTTTAAGCGAATAAGTTTTTCTTTAATCGATAAACGATCTCGCTTCACCACCGCATATTTTTTCTTCTCACGACGGATAAGATCCATCATCGTTTCAGTTAACTGCTGTAAATCAATCGGAGTCAAAATCGAATTTTCAATCGCCTTACGGTCAATTTTTGGGTGAACAAATATTTCATGACCTTTTTTCGGTAAGGCCCAAAGGCGGCTACCAATCCGCTGAAAACGCTCAAGTTCCTCAAGACGTTTAATCAGTTCCCCACGGGTTTGAATCTCAAGACCCATTTCTCCCACAGTCATTTTAATCATGTTCTGATCTTGGGATTCATCAGCAATCGTCTGAGACTTAAGAAAGAGAAGAGTGGCGGCCATAAACAGATATTCACCGGCCACATCAAAATTCAAATCCTGCATCTTTTGGAGGTAATCAAGATACTGGTTGGTGACCATGTTCAAATCAAGGTCTTGAATACGCAATTCTTCTTTCTGAATAAGATGAAGCAGAAGCGCTAGAGGCCCATCAAAGCGGTCGACTTTTACTAAGATTTCGTTTTCAGTCATCCAATGCCTCCAAATAAACCTACAAAACTAAACATAAGATAATTCGCAAGAACTTGGGCCGGAACGAGAAGATACCCCAAAGTATGGATTCCCATGAAACTTAAAAGCATAACGAGTAAAAATATCATAGGAGTATAGCGAGCAAAATTTTCATACTTATAGAGTGCAGTCCCCTTGAGAAACGAAGAAACCATTTTAGAGCCATCTAAAGGCGGCAGGGGAATTAAATTAAAAAAGGCTAGGATAAAATTAATGAAGACGGAGTATCTCAACATGCGGATAAAAATTGAATAATATTCCCAATCGGTTGAAGTTTGAGTGGCAATAAGCCCTAATAAAAGAGCTGAAATTGTTCCTAAAATTAAATTTGAGAGTGGGCCAGCAAAACTCACCCAGAAAATTCCACTTCTAAGATTTTTAAAATTTCTAATTTCAATCGGAACAGGTCGCGCCCATCCAATCATCGCAAAATTAGTAAAAGCGGCCAGCAGAGGAAAAAAGATAGTTCCCCAAGGATCATAGTGAGCAGCAGGATTAAGTGTGAGACGCCCTTGATTTTTAGCTGTGGGATCTCCAAACTTATTGGCCATCCAAGCATGGGCCGCTTCATGGACCACAATCGCTAGTAAAAACCCAGGTAATGACTGGGCAATATTAAACAGGATCGAATTTAAATCGTTCATGCTCTTTTCATATCAAAGACAGCGATATGACGCAATTTATAAGTTGACCTTAATTGTCAGTTACGCAAGGCAAAGTCCTTAAAAATTCAAAGCTCTCTTTGGACAATTTTAATCAACTGGCCGATAATAAAAGAATGGAACAAAAGACTAAAAAAGCCCAAGTTGTTCTGGCCGCTATTGACGAGGTCAGTCAAAACTTTAAATTCTTGCTTTTGCAGACTAACGAGCGTCGAGGCAAGTTCTGGCAAAACGTCACGGGCAAAGTAGAAGCCGAAGAAACTTTTGAGGAAGGTGGCCTGAGAGAAGCGATAGAAGAAACTCAGCTCGATCTTGAATCAATTGTTGATCTCGTTGACTTAGGCCTTGAATATAAATTTACTGACCAACATGGACGCAAGGTTCAAGAAAAATGTTTTCTCATCATTCTAGATAAAACTTGGAAAGTTAAAATTGATCCAAAAGAGCATGTGGATTTAAAATGGATTTCTCCCTCTGAAATTCAAGATGGGATTGTGAAATACCAATCCAATTTAGAAACTCTTCAGAAGGCTAAACTCATTCTCAGGCACTGGGGTATTTGATGTGGTGGCTTCTCTTCATTCCACTTTTTACTCAAGCTCAGGAAGAAGCAGAATTAAATGAATTACGTGAGCTTGAGAAAAAGATTAAAACCACCGTTGATACATCATACTCAAGTGATGAATTTAAAAAACCATCTTCGCTTCGCTATAGTCATCCCTACAAAAAAGTAACTTTGAAACAAATTCTTCAAAGTGGCACAGAACATGGACATGTCAAGGCCGGAACAACTCTATTAAGAATCAAAGATAATCATCCTGTTGAACTGACAGAATCTTTTTATGGAAAGTTCTATAAACTCCAGGATGACATGGGTTATCGCTATATTGAAAATAATAATGGTGATTGTGAATTCAAAATGAAGACTGAGCACTATGATAGCATTGAGCTCGAGCTTGCCCTTTATGAGCCACCTACGAAGTATACGCCGGCCCCAAAAAACAAATTACAAAAAGAATTTGATCGGTCTCTCAATTGGCGTCCTGAGGCTTCATTCCTCGCTGGAATTGTTCAAGGCAATTACATGGTCGACCTTTTTAATGACCAAAAAGCGCAAACAGGTCTTACCACCAATTATGGTTTTCAAATTGATGCCAACTGGAAAATGCCCATCAAACCTGGATTGGCTTTTCAATATGAAAAATCTAACTACAACCTTAAAGGTGGTGGAAAAATAGAGTACTCATCCTTCTCTTTTGGGCCACAATTTAAGACTAAAGATTTTGATTTCTTGGGTTATGAAATAAGATTTAAGACGCAACTTCGAGCTGGCCCTTTTGCCAGGGCAAATGCCAGAACTCAGAATGGAAATATTGCTTTTAATTTTAACTCAACTGATCTTCTTTTCAACATAGAACATCCCACTAAAAACAGTTGGGGACAATTTGCCTTTGGTCTTTTTTATGGGGCCCAGTGGTTAAGCATGAAAAACCAGCCAGAAATTATTAGTGTCAAAGCCTCAAATGAAATCAATAAAAGTTTTGGCTTCACTCTCGCCCAGGTGTTTGAATGAAGATTTTAATTTTTTTATTAATATCTTTAGCTCCTCAAGCTTTGGCGTTGGATGCAGTGGTCACTGTTTTAGAAAGTCCCCTCTTGAGCGAACCAAGATTAGATTCTCAAGTCGTGCAGTATCTTCGTAAGGGCCAGGTGATAAAGGTTCATCCTTCTGTTCATAATTCCACGACCTATGACCATATGGCACCGGATCCAAAAAAGTTTCAAGAAATTTCTAGGCCGAGTGAAGATCCTTTATTTAAAGGAGAACAGGTCCAGGCCAGTCTTGAAGATGAATTTATTCCGACACTGGATCGACAAGGCAATAAAGTTTATGTGATCCGCCAGCATCTCTATTTTTATTTTAATGACAGCAAAGAGCTCGAGCAAAATATTTCTCACCATGATCCAACCGACTATCGCCTAGAAGAGTCCTTGCCCAAAAACTACCCTATTTTCACACCATCAGGTTACCGAGGACTCATCACTGTAGGACTTACTCAACCCTATACTGAGAGTTATCCCTATTTAAGCAACGCTAAGGCCAAGGGTTACAGTGCACCCATGGATTTTAATTTTACCTACCTCAGACAAGCTCCTGATGATAAAGCAGAGCGCTTCTATATAGGGGGAAGCTTAGGCATTAGAATGTTCACTAATACCTACTCTCTTTTTAATAATGTTGAAGCTCAAGAAGAGGGCATAAAAATTGGTTTAGGCCCAACGGCATCCTATGATGCTTACAAGGGCGTAAAAAATAGACTTAATTTTTATGGAACAATTCAAGTCAACTTTTTTAACCAAATGAACATTTCTCAATCTCAGGGATCGATTGAAGAAAGTAGAAATTATCGCGCTATAAATCTTACCCCTCGCTTAGGGTTACAGTACCACCGCAAAAGCGTTCTAGAGGAGATAGACTTCGTTTTAGGCACATTCTACGAGATAGAACCGGCAACAACTTACCGGTCCAATTCTGCCGCCAATCAAGGCACTTGGTGGCGCAGTAGGGGCAGTGATAAATTTAGAACAAGAGCATCATTTTCGTTGGCCGGTTACATAGGTTTTCAAACAGCCTACTAATTTAGTCCGAGATATTGTAAAATTTTTTTTCAATATTTTTTAAAAGTGACTAAAGTTCGTACACCAGACTCCGATGAGAAGGTCAAATCGATTCACAGGAAGTGAATCTTTGAAAAAAACCATGGAGGGATTTTTATGACAACTGCTACTAAAAACAATTCAACAACCAACAACAACACAAAAAAAATCAAAAACGAAGTGAAAGATGTTCTCTTTCAAAAAATCGGTAACACTTGGTTTATTTTTTCTGAAGTAAACAATGAAGTTGTCTACTCTGTGATGCCTCAAGGCATGGATCCAAAAGAAACTAAACTTGAGCTTTATGAAATCATCGAAGAGCACATGACGAAAGTTGCCTCTCATAAGCGTCGTAGTCCAGAAGCATCAGTCGCTTAATATGGGTGCACCGAAGCTCAAACCTTCAGAGCTAAAAAGTCTTTTTCCAGAGGAGAAAGATCATTCCCTTGAAAATAAAAAATTCATTGAGGCGCTTAAAAACCGTCTCAATGAAAAATTAAAAGATCCATTAATCGCTAAAAAAGCTGCTCTCATCCTTTCAGATTGGATAAATAAAAGAAAATAATCCGACCCTCGCACTCAACCTTTCATGTTGTTTCAATCAGTTAAATTCAAAAAAAAATTATTTTTAAAATATGGAAAAAATTTCCTCAGGTTCTATTTCAGTCAACCGAAATGTTTGGTCAACAAAGCAACTTTCATAGTGAAAGTGCAAAAAAAACCAAAGGGCATGGTTGCCCGGTAGTGGGAATGAACACCCCACTTGTCAGCAAGGAGGTTTGTATGATTTTAACCGGAGGATAGGTCTATGGGTTTCAGAATTAACACAAACGTTGCATCAATGCAGGCACAAAGCTCTCTAAGCAAAGTGAATCGCGAGTCCCAAGAAAGTTTCGCGAAGCTCAGTTCTGGTCAGAGAATTACAAAAGCCGCAGATGATGCTGCAGGATTAGCGATCTCAGAAAAATTAAAAGCTGAGATCAGGTCAGCTCAACAAGCTAACCGAAACGTAAACGACGGTGTTTCTCTTGTGCAAGTTGCTGAGGGTGGATTGAACGAAACGTCTAATATTTTAGTTCGTATGCGTGAATTGGCCATCCAATCTGCTTCTGATACAGTGGGAGACTCTGAAAGAGGCATGGCAAACTTAGAGTATCAACAATTGAAATCGGAGATGGACCGTATTTCCCAAGTGACAGAGTTTAACGGGAAAAAATTGTTGAATGGTTCTGGAGATAAAATTGATTTCCAAGTTGGTACAGGTGCTGATGAGTTTAAAGACAGAATCAGCCTAGACACTTCGGTCATCAACTCTGGTATCGATGCGATGGGTGTAGAAGGTGTAGATGTTTCATCTAAAGAGGGTGCTCAAGGAAGTCTTGGTGCTCTTGATAGTGCGATCGAGAAGATTTCTGGTCAAAGAGCGGTCCTAGGATCACTTCAAAACCGACTAACTTCAACATCGAACAACTTACAAGTCTACACTGAGAACATGAGTGCAGCTAATAGCCGAATCCGTGACGTAGACTATGCTGAGGAATCTGCTAAACAGGCCCGAAACCAGATCCTGACTTCTGCTGGTACTTCGGTTCTTGCTCAGGCCAACATGTCTAGTCAAAATGCTCTTAAGTTGATTGGCTAATCCTTTCTGATGACTTAACGCAGCCCTTCTCCTCTGGAGAAGGGCTTTTTTATTTTACTGCTGTGTGTTTTTTTGCTACTGATGCCTGACTATGACAACCCCAAATAATAAAAAAACGATTGATGACAATTTTTGTTATCGCCCAGACTTTAAATACACTCATGATAATCCCTATCACGATAAGTTAGGTGTCTTCGACTCCTTCGTTCTTCGTGATGAAGAAGCTGAGTCCAATGTTGGCCACTGGAAAGAGCGCATCTTTAAAAATGCCCATCCTCTGGAAGTGGAGATTGGTACAGGTTATGGGGAATTTATGATGGAGTATTGCCAACAAAATCCAAATATCAATTTCATCGGACTCGATCATCGATTTAAGCGTAGCTTCAGTGTCGCAAAAAAATTAGATAAGCTTGAGCATAAAAACTTTCGCTACCTGAGAGCTCGTGGAGAAAGAATAGAATTCATGTTTGATGAGAGTGAAGTTCAATCACTTTTTTATTTTTTTCCTGATCCATGGCCCAAAAATCGCCACCATAAAAAGCGGCTTTTTCAAAAACCATTTTTGAATGCTTGTCATAAAGTTCTATCCCCTGGAGGAACTCTTTTTGTGAAAACAGATCATGATGGTTATTTTGACTGGATGCTAGATCATTTAAAAGATGAAAAAAGATTCGAGGTGATCTTGCAATCTCGCGACCTTAGAAAAGAATATCCAGAACATTTCCTCTCGCAATTCACCACAAAATTTGAAAAGATATTTTTATCCCAAGGGACATTAATTAAATCTATCGTGCTGAAAAATATCAAAGGTTAAATGAGTTTTGATCAATTAAAAGAGCGCATCAGAGAGACTCCGATCTCATCGATCATCAGTCACTACATGCCATTGAATAAAAAAGGTTCGGCCCTGATCGGTCTGTGCCCCTTTCATGCAGATTCTAAACCCTCCATGAATGTGAGTGACTCCAAGGGCATGTTCAAGTGCTTTGCCTGTGGAGCAGCTGGTGATGCCATTACTTTTGTCAAAGACTTCACTAAAGCTGATTTTGTTGAGGCGCTTAAAGATATTGCCGGAAAATTAGGTCTTCCCTTTGAGGAATACCAAAAAGAGAAGAAAAAAAATCCTCGCCTAGAAATGGCTTACAGGGTTTTAAATGCTTCCACTAAACTTTATAAAAAAGTTGCGGATCAATCACCTCAGCCCTTTATGGATTTTATTGCAAAAAGACAACTTTCAAATGAATCCATTGCCAAGTTTCAGATTGGTTATGCTCCAGGGAATAACTCGCTCCTCCGTTATCTTGAAACTATCCCCTCTCAAGATAGAGACTTTGCTCAAAAAACCTCTCTGGATTTAGGCATTATCCGCCACAATAAAGACCGAGATAGTTATTATGATTTTTATCGGGACCGAGTCATGTTTCCTATTCATGATCATTCCGGACAAATTTGTGGCTATAGTTCTCGAGCTGTCCTCCCCGACCAAGTTCCCAAATATCTCAACTCCGGTGAATCCTTTGCTTTTGATAAAAAATCAGTCTTGTTTGGATTTTACTTTGGGAAAAATGCTATCCGCCAGAACGATCAAGTGATTATCGTTGAGGGCAATATGGATGTGATCATGATGCACCAGTTTGGTTTTGAACAAACTGTTGGCACTATGGGTACAACCCTTTCAGATTCTTCTATACGCCTCATTTCACACCTCACTAAAAATATTTATCTCGGCATGGATTCAGATATGGCCGGCAAAAAAGCTATGGCCAAGTATAATGCAGATTTTATGGCCATAGGCCTTCTCCCAAAGTTTTTAAGTTTTTCTCCGGCCAAAGACCCGGATGAATTTCTGCTCAATCAGGGTCGACTGGC